>JAHBXC010000008.1 GCA_019636675.1 Phycisphaeraceae bacterium | reverse complement strand
GGCGCCTTGGGCGAACGCGACCGACGCGCACGCGAGCGCGCCGACGACAGAAACACACGAACGGATCTTCACGGCGACGCTCCTCGGAACGGAGTGACTCGATCAACGCGGCCCGCGACGCCCTCCGGGGGCCGGGCGCGCTCTGTGCAACCCCAATCTACCGGAAACACTGGCGGATTGGAAGGTCTGAGAACCGGAAATCCGCGGGAAATCTGCTCCCTCCCCCATCGAAGATGGGGGAGGGCGGGGAGGGGGCTACACCTTCTTTGGGCTTCGCTCCTCTCTCTCTCGTCTCTCCGGTCTCCCTTCCCTCTCCGGTGCCACCACACGAAGTGTGGTGCCTACCCATCCTTCCCTTTCTCGATCTGAGGAAGAGTGGGAGACGGAAAGGTGAAGCCCCAAGAAGGTGTAGCACCACACTCCGTGTGGTGGCACCGGAGGAAGTGAGAGAGAGAGAGAGAGAGAGAGAGAGAAGAGAAAGGCAGAGGTTGGGGAGGGAAGACGGGAGGTTGGGTAGCCCTCCCCTGGCCCCTCCCATCTCGCTACGCTCGATAGGAGGGGAAGCGGAGAGGAGAGGGAGCAGAGACATTCTCAGTCTCTCTCCGACCACAACCTCGCTCTTCCTCCTCCGCGCTCTCCGCGGCCCTCCGCGTTGAATCTCTCACGCGCTCGGCGCAGGCCGGCTGACGGCGGTCGCGGTCCCCAGCGCGTACTTGCGACCGGGCTTCTTCTCGTCCTCGCCCAGCAGCGTCTCGCCGGTTTCCTCGGCGTAGGCCTCGCCGAAGCGCACGAGCCGGAAGCTGTTGCCGATGACAAACAGGTCGCCCACGAAGTGGTACAGCACCGCCACGCCGATCGCGACGAAGCCCGTGGCCGCCAGGACAAGGCCGATCAGCGCGATGATGAACGACGCGACGATGTTCTGCATGATGATCGCGCGCGTCCGTCGCGCCAGCTCGATGAGGAACGGGATGCGCGACAGGTCGTCGTTCATGAGCGCGACGCCCGCGGAGTTGGTCGCGATGTCCGAGCCCGACAGGCCCATCGCGACGCCGACATCGGCGCGCGCGAGCGAGGGGCCGTCGTTGATGCCGTCGCCGACCATCAGCACGCGCCGGCCCTGGGCCGACATCGCGCCGATGAGGTCGTGCTTCTCTTCGGGCAGGCACTCGGCCTCGACGCGGTCGACGCCCACGCTCTGGCCGACGCGCTTGGCGACGCCGAAGCGGTCGCCGGTGAAGATCGCCACGGTCTTGACGCCCAGGTCGCGCAGGCGCGTCACGACGTCCTTGGCGTTGCTGCGCACGCGGTCCTCGAGCCCGACGGCGCCCAGATACCGCCCGGCGCGCATCACGTGCACGCCCGACATGCCCTCGATCTTCTCCTCGACCTTCGCGATCGCGTCGCGCGCGTCGGGGTTGACCTCGATCAGCCACGCGCCGCGACCTGCGAGGATCTCCTCTCCGTCGACCCACGCGCGCACGCCGCGACCGTGGACCTCTTCGTAGCGATCGACGCCGGCCGGCGCGATGCGCGCCCGCTTCGCGGTGTCGATGATCGACTTGGCGAGCGGGTGGTTGCTCTGCTGCTCCGCGTCCGCCGCCGACTGCAGCAGCGACGCGCCCTCGACGCCCTCGGCCGGCGCCAGGCGCGACACCGCGAAGCGACCCGTCGTCACCGTGCCCGTCTTGTCGAGCACCACCGTGTCAACCGTCGCCGCGGCCTCGAGGTAGTTCGTCTGCTTGATCAGGATGCCCAGCCGTGCGGCGGCGGCGAACGCGGCCACCATCGCCGTCGGGCTCGCCAGCAGCAGCGCCGAGGGGCACACGACCACGAGCACCGTGATCGCGGTCTCCGCGGCGCGCTCGCGCGTGTACGGGTCCATCGAGCGGGCCATCAGGAACCACACCAGCCCGGCGATCGCGATCGCGACGGGCACGAACGCCTGCGCCACGCGCTCGATGATCAGCTGGTTGGGCGAGCGCGTGCTCTCGGCCTCGCGGATGAGTTCGGTCACCTTGCCGATCGTCGTCTGCGCGCCCACGCCCGTCACGCGCACCTCGACGGTGCCCGTCAGGTTCGTGGTGCCGGCGTAGACATCGCTGCCCTCCTGCACTTCCGCCGGGACCGCTTCGCCGGTGAGCGAGGCCTGGTTGATGCTCGACTGCCCTCGCACGACCACGCCGTCGACCGGCAGGTTCTCGCCCGGGTACACGCGTACGACCATGCCGACCTGGACCTGCTCGAGCCCGACCTCGCGCTCGTCGCCGTCCTTGGTCAGCAGGCGCGCCGTGTCGGGGGTCAGCTCGACGAGTTGCGAGATCGCGCGCTGCGCGCCCCACGCCGTGCGCCGGACGACCTGATCGGCGATGAGGAGAATGAACGCGAGGAACCCGGCGATCTCGTAGCGCCCGATCGCGATCGCCGCGATGATCGCCAGCGACGCGAGCGTCGCGCTGGTCCAGCGTCCCTTGGCGAGTTCGCGCACGGCGCTGAGGAACAGGGGCAGGCCCAGCACGATCGCGCCGATGCCGGCCGGGATGTCCGCCGCGAGGTGGTTGATCCCCAGGAGTCGCTTGGCGATGGTGGTCGTGAGCACGAGGACGCCGCCCACGAGATAGACGACGATCATGCGCTCCAGACGCATCTCGCCGTGCGAGTCTTCGCCCAGCTGGGTGCGCGTGACGCCTTCCATCGGGCCGGTGGCGGAGTGAGCGGGGATCGCCTGATCGGGCATGGAGAGCTCCGGGAGGGTCGGGACCTGTGCGTCGGGCCTGCTGTCGTGGTCGTCGCACGCGACGCGAGGGCGTCACGGGCGTTCGCCGGCGGTTCGTATAGTAGAGCGCAGGCCCGACCTGTCGTTCGTCGCGCCGGGCCGCCCGGTTCGCGCCGCCGCAATCACCCCCCGGAACACGCCCCCATGACCACGACCCGCCCCATCTCACGCGTCACCATCCTCGGGGACGGGCAGATGGGGCTCGTCTGCGCCGCGATCCTCGCGCCCAAGACGCCCGACCAGCAGACCGGCCCGCGCCGCGTCACCCTCTGGGGCCACACGCCCCAGCAGGTCGTCGCGCTCGCCGGGAACCGGACCTCCTCGCGCCTCAAGGGCTTCGTCCTTCCCGAGTCCGTCGATGTCGTCGCCGACGACGCCGCCGCCCTCGAGGGGACCGACCTCATCGTCTGCGCCGTGCCCACCCAGCACATCCGCGGCGTGTTCACGCGCATGGCCCGGCGCGTCCCCCCGGGCGTGGGCATCGTCTCGTTCTCCAAGGGCGTCGAGAACTCCACCCTCCTGCGCCCAACCCAGGTCATCGCCGACGCGCTGGGCGAGTTGTCCCCCGGGTCCGTCCCGGTGCGCCCCCTCGCCACGATGTCGGGCCCCACCATCGCCGCCGAACTGGCGCGCTGCCTCCCGGCGACGCTCGTCGCCGCCAGCGTGAACGAGGCCTTCGCCGCCCGCCTCCAGGACCTCTTCACCACCAACTGGCTGCGCATCTACACCCACCCCGACCTGCTGGGCGTCGAACTCGCCGGCGCGACGAAGAACGTCATCGCGATCGCGGCGGGCGTCATCGACGGGCTGGGCGCCGGCTACAACGCCAAGTCCGCCCTCCTCGCGCGAGGCCTCGCCGAGATCGCGCGCCTGGGCGTCGCGATGGGCGCCCAGCGCGAGACCTTCTTCGGCGTCGCCGGCGTGGGCGACCTCGCCACGACCTGCTTCTCCCCCGAGGGACGCAACCGCTCGCTGGGCGAGGCGCTGGGCAAGGGCCAGAAACTCGACGACTACCTCGCCAGGAGCGAGAGCGTGGTCGAGGGCGTGGCGACGACGAAATCGGTCATGGACCTCGCGAAGCGCCAAGGCGTGGAGATGCCCATCGCCGCCGCCGTCCACGCGGTGCTGTTCGAGGGCCTGGACCCCCTCGACGCGATCGCGCTGCTGATGGCGCGGGAGCCGAAGAGGGAGAGGGTGGGGTGAGCATGGATCCAACGCAACAAGGTCAGACAGCGGGTTTCGACCAATCACTGGTCGATCACGCCGTTCGCTGCTGGGATGCCGAGAGAGAAAACGCAACTCGCCTGACAGCCCGCGTGAACATCGTGCTCTCGGTTGCTATTGCACTGTTCGGCCTCGGCTTGTTCCGGCTGGAGTGGCTGCGGGCAGAGAACCAGGTATCAAGAATCGACTCGCTCCTCGCGATCTATCTCATCAAGTCATTGCTGACCAGCTCACTGATAACGCTCGCCATCGCCTTTTGGCTTTTGATCGGCTCCACAACACCCAAACCGGAGCGAAAGCATCTGAAGGAAGCCGCCCAGGACGATTCCAAACCTCGCACGAAGCGCGCCTTTCAGGCGGCAGACCACTTGGCCCTGCCCTCATGGTCATTTGACGATCCCCCGAAGGACCCGGATACCGCAAGAAAGCTGGTCTTCGCGAGGGTCTATCTGGCCTACCTAGATCTTCGAAGGCGGAATGCTCGTAAGAGAGACCGGTTGGATCGTGGCCAGCAATGGCTCGCTTTGGCGTTGGCTTTGATCGGACTCGCGATCCTGTGTTACATTTGGGCGTCCGAACCCCCGATTCAGATGATAGACGAGCCGCCGATTCAGACGATAGAATGAACATATGAGCGAGGGACGCGATAGGGCTGCGGCAGCGCCATCCACCAAAGACAAGGTGGACGAGTTGTTTCGCAATCTCAAAGACTCCTCCTCCAAGACGAAGGCCACCGTGCGGAGACTGAGAGCCAAGCCCCGCGGGCCGCTTGGACGAGTCTTCAAGGTGAGTACGGCCACAGGGTAACCTACCCTCCCCCGGTGAACCTCCGCTTCCTCTTCCTCGGCACCGGCACCTCCGCGGGCGTCCCCGCGATCGCCTGCGACTGCGCCGTGTGCACATCCGACGACCCGCGCGATTCGCGTCTGCGCACCGCCGCCGCCGTCCTGTGGACCGACCCGACCGGGCAGGAGCGCGTCGTCCTCCTCGACGCCGGGCCCGACCTTCGTCAGCAGGCGCTCCGCCACAACCTGCAGCGCTGCGACGCCGTGTTCATCACGCACAACCATGTCGACCACACCTGGGGGCTCGACGAGATCCGGCGCTTCAACGCCGTCATGCGCCAGCCCATCGATGTCTTCGCCGACGCGAAGACCCACGACGACCTGCGCCGCGTGTACCGCCATGTGTTCGACCGCGAGCACAACATCAACGACTCGTTCGTGGCGCATGTCATCCCGCGCCTGCTCGAGCCGAAGAAGCCGATCGACCTGTTCGGGCTCCGCTTCACGCCGATCCCGCTGCTGCACGGGAAGCTGCCGGTGCTCGGCTTTCGGATCGAGGCAATCGGCAATCGGCGATGGGCAATGGGGGGAGACGGATCGGAACCCCCTCCCGCTCGCGGGAGGGGGCAGGGGGAGGGTCCGGGGGCGGGTCCGGCGCCTTCACCCACGGCGCCGCTGCCCCTCGCCTATTGCACCGATGTCTCCGCGATCCCCACCGAATCCTGGAAGCTCCTCACCGGGCTCGACACACTCGTCCTCGACGCGCTGCGCTTCCGCAAGCACCCCACGCACCTGACCATCGACGAGGCCTGCGTCGTCTCCGAGCGCGTGGGCGCACGCCGCACCTGGTTCATCCACATCGCCCACGATGTCAAGCACGCCGACGCCGACCCCGAACTCCCCGAGGGAGTGTCCCTCGCCTACGACGGCCTGACCCTCACCGCCGAGTGACCGCCAACCGGGGGCCGG
>JAHBXC010000007.1 GCA_019636675.1 Phycisphaeraceae bacterium | reverse complement strand
GGCGGCGGCGGCGGCGGTGGCCGCAGCGGCGGCGGCGATCGCGGCGGTCGCGGCGAGAAGCGCGAGCGCTACAGCAACGACTGGTAAATCAGTCGTTCTCGCTCACTGATCTGAATCCCAATAGACGCCGGCGAGTCTCTCGCCGGCGTTTTCTTTTTTCCTCACGCCGCGTCGTCTTCGCGCTCGACGCCGGGCAGCGCGCGCCGGGGCGTGATCGCGTCGGAGTCCGAAGGCAGGAACACGCCCCACGAGACCGAGCGATCGGTCACCGCCGGGGTCAGCGCGCGAAGGAAGTCCGGCCGGTCGACCTCGACGCAGCCGAACTGCGCCAGATGCGGCGACCACATCTGGGTGTCGAGCAGGCGATAGCCGCGCCGGCGCAGGTGCGCGACGAGATGGACGAGCGCGACCTTGGACGCGTCGGTTCCGCCGATCGCAGGCAGGGAGAACATCGACTCTCCGAAGAAGGCGGCGCCGATCGCGAGCCCGTAGAGCCCGCCCACGAGGATGAGCTCGCCGGTGTTCTCGTTGCGCCGCCAGACCTCGATGGAGTGGGCGAAGCCGGCGTCGTGGAGGAGTCGGTACGCGCCCACGATGGTCTCGTCGATCCATGCGCCGGGCCGGTCGGGGTTGGCGCAGGAGACGATGGTCTGGGTGAAGGCCCTGTCGGCGGTGACGACGAACTTTCCTGAGCGGACCTTCTGGCGGAGCGTTTTGGGGATCGTGAAGGTCGAGTTTGGGGCGAGGGGGTCGTCTGCGTGGAGGGGGATGACGCCCCGTCGCTCCGGGCTGCACCAGAAGAGTTCTCCGGCGCGGATGTCGGCCATGGGGAAGTAGCCGCGCCGGTAGGCGCTGACGATCTGTCGGACGAGGGAGTCGGCGATGGTGGCGTGACGGGGGGGCATGTCGTGAGACAAACGATACGGGCGCGACGCCGGGGGTGATGCGTGGGCGGCGCGAGAGGAGATTGCGTGGCCGGCGACCGAGCACGCGAAAGTGGCTGGGCGCCCCTCTAGACTTTCGGCCCGACGCAGTTCGGGCTTGTGCGCGTGGAGGGCGGAACCTCGCGCGCACCCCCTGTCGGAGCGCCGATCGCGAACGAGGGGGGCGTAGCTCAGCGGTAGAGCAGCGGACTTTTAATCCGTTGGTCGTGGGTTCGAATCCCACCGCCCCCATTCCCCTGACTGATCCCTGCCGCGATCGCGGCGTCCACGGACGGAGAGCGAGCGAGTTGATGCTGATCGTGCTGCACGCGAACTGGTCGGGCGGTCGGCTCTGGCTGTGGAGCGAGCGCGAGGTCGCGCCGCCGCCCGTTGCGTCGGATCAAGGGCCCGGGGCGGAGGGCGCCGACGCGCGCGAGCACCCGATGGCGTCGCCGACCGATGTGGTGCGCGAGGCGCTCTCGCTGGCTGGAGCCGCGGGCGTGGCGCAGGGCGCGCAGGCCGGGTCGCTGACGCTGTTCCTGCCCACGGTCGAGGGCGCGCCGGTGATGAGCCCGCGCCTGGCGCACGCGATGGGGCGCCGGGCCGAGGTGGACGGGCTGACCGAGCACGGCGCGATGCTGTCGCGCTGGCGCGTGCCGGCGCTGGGCATCGACGCGATCGACGCCGAAGAGGCGCTGAGCGCGCTGGAGATGCTCGAGGAAAACCAGCAGGGCTCGCTCGCGAGCGACGAGGGCGAGGGCGACGCCATGCGTGTCGTCATCGGCCCCGGCGCGCGCTGGTTCTCGGCGGCGGCGGGCTTCGCACGACTGGTCGTCGCGCAGCAGCGCTATGTCCCCACGGTCATCCAGGAAGCCGACGGCGTGCTGCGCGGCAGCTGGCAGCCCTGGCTGGTCGACGAGCCGATCGCCCAGACCACCGCGGCGCTGGTGCGCGCGATGCCCCCCAGCGCGCGCGCCGTCGAGGACGATCTGGGCCACGAGGCATGGCCCATCCTCGAAGACTTCCTGTGGGCGGTCGTGGACGCGCACACGCGCGCCGCGTTCGCCGCCGAGACGCTCGAGGACGCGATCGACGGTCGCGACCCGAGCGATGACCCGCACGTGTCGTGGCTCTCCGGCCTGCTGCGAACCGACGAACGCGCCTCGCCCGGCGACGCCGAGCGGCGAACCGAGGTGCTGCGCAGCGTGCGCCGATGGCTGGGCGGGCTCGACGATCGCGGCGAGGCGAGCGAGTGGCGCCTGCTGCTCGAGCTGCGCGAGCCGAGCGGGGCCGAGCGCCTCGCCGACCTTCGCGCGCCGGGCGACGACGTGCGATGGACGCTGGGCTTCGCGCTCCAGAACGCGTCGGACGACCGCCTGGTGATCGGCAGCGACGAGATCTGGTCGGCCAGCGGCGGAGAGATCGCGATCGTGCGAGGAAAGCGCGCCGAGTCGCCGCAGGAATTGCTTCTGGCCGAACTCTCTCGCGCCGCGAGGATCTATCGCAAGCTCGAGAAGGCGCTGAACGATCAGGAGCCGACGGGCCTGACGCTCAAGACGGTCGAGGCCTACGAGTTCCTGCGCGAGGTGCGCCCGCTCTTGCAGGAGCAGGGCTTCGGGGTGCGTTCGCCCGACTGGTGGGAGTCGCCGCACGGGCGCCTTGGCGCGAGACTGGTGATCGAGAGCGAGCCGATCGACGAGGAGCTCGAGGGGCTCGGTCGCTCGGAGAGCAGCGCCGCCGGGTCGCGCATCGGGCTGCGTGCGCTGGTGAATTACTCGTGGCAGATCGCGGTCGGCGACGCGACGCTGACGCTCAAGGAGTTCGAGTCGCTGGCGCAGGAGCGCTCGCCGCTGGTGCGCGTGAACGGGCTGTGGGTCGAGGTGCGCCCGGAGGATGTCGACGCCGCGATGCGGTTCATCCGCGAGAACCCGGGCGGGCAGATGACGGCGGCGGAGGCGCTGCGCATCGCGTACGGCGCCGACGAGGAGGCGCGCAAGGGCGCGCCCATCCTGGGCATGCGCGCCACCGGCTGGATGAGCGCGATCTTCGGCGACGAGGCCGAGGAGCAGAAGCTCCCGATGATCGAGCAGCCCGCGGGCTTCCACGGCGAGTTGCGTCCCTACCAGAAGCGAGGCCTCTCGTGGCTCGCGTTCCTCGACCGCTTCGGCCTGGGCGGCTGTCTGGCCGACGACATGGGTCTGGGCAAGACCATCCAGCTCCTGGCGCTGCTGGCGCTGGAGCGCGAGGAGATGACGCGGGTCGGGCGCGACCCGCTGAGCGTCAAGCCTACGCTGCTGGTCGCGCCGACCTCGGTCGTACGCAACTGGATGCGCGAGGCCTCGCGCTTCGCGCCGTCGCTGCGCGTCGTGGCGCACCACGGCATCGAGCGCAAGATCGGGGAGGCGTTCGCGCACCAGGCCGGCGAGCACGACCTGATCATCACCACCTACGCGCTCGCCCACCGCGACCGCGAGTCGCTCGAGCTGGTGGAGTGGGGGCGCGTCGCGCTCGACGAGGCGCAGAACATCAAGAACCCGGTCGCGAAGCAGGCGCAGTCGGTGCGCGGGCTCAAGGCCGAGCGGCGAGTGGCGCTCACCGGCACGCCGGTCGAGAACCGCCTGACCGAGCTGTGGTCGGTGATGGACTTCTGCAACCCCGGGTACCTGGGATCGCAGCACGAGTTCCGGCGCAACTTCGCGATCCCCATCGAGCGCCGTCACAGCAAGAACCGGCGTCGCCAGCTGCGCGGGCTCGTCCAGCCGTTCATCCTGCGCCGGCTCAAGACCGACCCCAACGTCGTGAGCGACCTGCCCGCCAAGCTCGAGAGCAAGGAGATGTGCCAGCTCACCAGCGAGCAGGCGACGATGTACGAGCAGGCGGTCAAGCGCATGCTCACCGAGGTCGACAAGGCCGAGGGCATGCAGCGGCGCGGCATCGTGCTCTCGACGCTCATCAAGCTCAAGCAGATCTGCAACCACCCGGCCCAGGCCATCAAGGAAGGCGACGAGGACGAGGGCGCCGACGACTCGCTGCCCGTCGGGCTCGTGCAGCCATCGCGTTCGGGCAAGTGCGCGCGCCTCCTCGAGTTGCTCGACGAGGTCCTCGCCGAGGGCGATCAGGCGCTCGTGTTCACCCAGTTCCGACGCATGGGCAAGATGCTCACCGCCATGCTGCGCCACGAACTCGACCGGGAGGTGCTCTTCCTCCACGGCGGCACGCCGCAGCACACCCGCCAGGAGATGGTCGACCGTTTCCAGAAGGCCGACGGGACCTCGCCCATCTTCGTGCTCTCGCTCAAGGCCGGCGGCGTCGGCCTCAACCTCACCGCGGCCAGCCACGTGTTCCACTTCGACCGCTGGTGGAACCCGGCGGTCGAGAACCAGGCCACCGACCGCGCGCACCGCATCGGGCAGACGCGCACCGTGCACGTGCACAAGTTCGTCGTGGGCGGCACGCTCGAAGAGAAGATCGACGAGATGATTGAAGCGAAGACCGAGCTCGCCGAGCAGATCATCGGCTCGGGCGAGCAGTGGCTCACCGAGATGACCACCGACCAGCTCCGCGAGATCCTCACCCTCCGCCCCGAGGCGGTCATCGACGACGAGCGCATCTGACGCCAAGGATCAAGGCACGCATGACCCAGCAAGGCGCCCAGGCCGGAAACACCTACAACGCGGCGAACAACACGCCGGGCGGTCCTCCGCAGAGGCCCCTGCCCACGGTCCCTCGCACGGTTCGCGGCGGGGTGAAGCTGCACGGCAAGGAGGCGCCGCGGGTCGATCACTGGGCAGGGCGGCGCGTGCTCGGGTTCATGCACGCCAGCGCCGAGTCGGAGACGACGATCAAGGCGCTCGCCTGGGCGATCCGGGGTCAGACGCGCTCGCTGACCTTCGAAGCGGGAGAGATCGTCGCGAGCATCCAGGGTCTGGAGGTCCGTCCCCATCGCGTGTCGATCCCCCTGACGCGGTTCACGCCCGAGCAGTGGGAGCGCATCGTCTCGGCGGTCAACGACTCGGCGACGCACTCGGCGCGCCTGATGGCGCGCGAGATGCCCGAAGAGATCGAAGAGGTGTTCGGGCAGGTCGGCGTGTCGCTGTTCCCGAAGACGAGCGAGGACTTCTCGCCGCGCTGCTCGTGCAAGGACCCGGCCTCGTCGGCGACGGGGTGGTGCATCCATTCCTGCGTGGCGGGGTTCATCGCGGCCGAGCGCCTGAGCGAGGACCCGTTCCTGATCTTCACGCTGCGCGGGCTGCCCTCGGGCGAGTTCATCGAGCGCCTGCGCCAGCGCCGGGCGGCGACGCGCGCGGCCCGCGGGTTCGCGCCGGCGTACGCCCCTCGCACGCCCCCGGGCGTCCCGGCCAACGCGCCGTCGCTCGATTCGGACCTCGACCAGTTCTGGGCCGAGCCCGACGGGCTCGACGAGATCGACATGACCCCTCGCAAGGCCGAGGTGACCCACCCGCTGCTGCGCCGCCTTGGCCCGACCCCCTTCGCGAAGGGGAAGTTCCCTCTGGTGGGGCTGCTGGCGACCTGCTACGACATCGCGTCGGAGGCGGCGGTGCGGGAGGGAGACCCCGTGCTGCCGGATCATTGTCTCGATTCCGATGACGATGACGCGACGAGCGATGGGGCCTAAGCGGCCCTGTCGCGTCCGATAACTTCCGGCGAGTTAGGCAAAGTTTCGCAAACTTATGGCGTATTGCTAAATCTCCTAAGGTCGCCATAATAGATCGATGGATCCCATCCTCAATCCCTATGCCCCAGGGGCTGGTTCGCCTCCACCCGAGCTTGCCGGGCGTGACGACCTCCTGCGTGAGATGTCCACGGCGCTTCAGCGGGTCCAGGCCCGCCGGCAGACGAAGAGCGTGCTGCTGATCGGTCTCAGGGGCGTGGGCAAGACGGTGTTGCTGGATCGGATCCGGAGAACGGCAGAAGGGTTACGGCTCCAGACCATCTGGATCGAGGCTCCGGAAAGCAGATCGCTGCCTGCGATCCTTGCGCCACAACTGCGGCTTGCGCTCCTGCAACTTTCAAGGAATGAACACGCGAAAGAGCTCGCGGTTCGGGCGCTGAGAGCGTTGGCGGGCTTTGCTCGCGCCCTGAAGGTGAAGTACGGCGATATCGAGGTAGGGATCGATTTCGAGCCGGAGCTCGGTCTCG
This sequence comes from Phycisphaeraceae bacterium, assembly GCA_019636675.1. Lineage (NCBI taxonomy): Bacteria > Pseudomonadati > Planctomycetota > Phycisphaerae > Phycisphaerales > Phycisphaeraceae > Phycisphaeraceae bacterium. The sequence continues at coordinate 77,999 of JAHBXC010000007.1, read as the reverse complement.
CGGATAATGGAGATCTCGAACTCGACCTGCAGGCGCTGCTCGAGGTTGTTGGACAGGCCGCGAGCAAGGCCGGCACTGCGCTCGCGATCTTTATCGACGAGTTGCAGTACGTGGAAGAGGACGAGCTGGCCGCGCTCATTACGGCCCTGCACCGTGTCGCGCAGCGTCAACTGCCCATAGTGCTCGTCGGGGCCGGTTTGCCGCAGCTGCGAGGGAGGATGGGTCGAGCCAAGTCATACGCCGAGCGCCTCTTCAACTTTCCTGAGATTGGTCCGCTCCCACCAGACGCGGCGCGGGAAGCAATCGAGAAGCCGGCGGCGCAACACGATGTTCGATTCGAGCGAGAGGCCCTCGCACGAATTATCCGCGAGACCCATGGTTACCCGTACTTTCTGCAGGAGTGGGGCAAGCATGTCTGGGACACGGCGCCCAGGTCGCCCATCACCGACCGCGACGTGACAACGGCGTCCGCGTTTGCGATAGCCGCCCTCGACGAGAGTTTCTTCCGCGTGCGCTTCGATCGCCTGACTCCCTCGGAGAAGCGGTATCTCCGCGCGATGGCGGAGCTCGGACCCGGACCGCATCGGTCCGGTGAGATCGCGGAAGCAGTGAAGAGAGATGTCACTTCGCTTGCGCCGACCCGCAGTAAGCTCATCGAGAAGGGCATGGTGTGGAGCCCGAGCCACGGCGACACCGCGTTTACCGTACCGCTGTTCGACGAGTTCATGAAACGGATCATGCCGGGAGAGGACTGGAAGAACGAGTGATCCCAAGGGTCGCCCGGCTTCCCCCGTGCCCCGTTGACTCCCCCATCCCCCCCTCTACACTCCCCGGCCTTCCCACGAAAGGAAGCCGCCCGCGACGACTTGAGGCGCGGGCACGGGCCACACACCCCCAGCGGCAGCGAGGGTGGTCCGGCTTCGGGACAGGCGGCCGCGGCCCGATTGGGCGGGGATGGTCTTCGGACCCACTCGTTCGACGCTCGCCGCGCGACTGACGCCGATGGCTGGCACGCAAGTGCCTGTCCTGAAGCGAGTTGAGTGGTCCTGCGTCGGACGGCGTCCTCGCTCGGAGCGAAGGGCAACGGCCGGCCAACAGCGAGAGGAGTCCTCCCGCACGCTTTGGCCCGTGGTGTAACGGTAGCACATCGGGTTTTGGTCCTGACAGTCTAGGTTCGAATCCTAGCGGGCCAGTTTCTTCGCCTTCGCTCACGCAGCGAGGGCGACGCGTGCGGGCGTCCGAACGATGCCCAGCCCCTCTTCGACATCCGGTCCGTCCTCCCCCGGCGCTCGCGTGCGAGGCCCGGTCGCCGTCGTCCTCGCCGCCGGCAAGGGCACGCGCATGAAGTCCGACCTGCCCAAGGTCGTGCACCCGGTCGCGTCGCGCCCGATGGTCGCCTGGGTGGTCGACGCCTGCCGCGACGCTGGCTTCACGCGCGTCGTGCTGGTCGTGGGGCACAAGCAGGAGGTCGTGCGCGAGGTCTTCGAGGGCCAGGACGACATCCTGTATTCCGAACAACTCGAGCAGCACGGCACGGGCCACGCTGTTCAGTGCGCGCTCGACCATCTGCGCCTGGTCGACGGCGAGGTCGTCGTCCTCGCCGGGGACGGCCCGCTGGTGCGCGCCTCGACGCTCGCCAAGGTGCTCGAGAAGCACCGCGCGACGCGCGCCGCCGCCACCATCGCCACCAGCGTCGTCGAGGACCCGGCCGGCTACGGGCGCATCGTTCGCGACGCGAGCGGTCGGTTCGCGGCGATCGTCGAGGACAAGGACGCGACGGACGCGCAGCGCGCGATCCGCGAGATCAACCCGAGCATCTACTGCTTCGACGCGCACCTGCTGGTCGCGTCGCTGCCGCGCCTGCGCAACGACAACGCGAAGGGCGAGTACTACCTGACCGACATCCCCGGGATGCTGCGCGACGAGGGGCGCGTCGTCGAGGTCGTCGACGCGATGCCCCCCCAGGACGTGCTGAGCATCAACACCCCCGAGCAGCTGGCGGAGGTCGACGCGATCCTCCGCACGCGACTCGCGAAGCCGGAGGGCGCACGCGCGTGAGCAAGAGCGACGCCAACAGTCTCAAGATCTTCGCCGGGCGCAACAGCAAAGAACTCGCGCAGCGCGTGTGCGAGGCGATCGACCTGCCCCTCGGGCACGCGTCGACCGAGGCGTTCCCCGACGGCGAGCTGATCGTGCGCGTCGAGGAGGACGTGCGAGGGCGCGACTGCTTCGTCGTGCTCAGCACCTGCGCGCCGGTCAACGAGAACCTCGTCGAACTGCTCATCTTCATGGACTCGCTGAAGCGCGCCAGCGCGTCGCGCATCACCGCGGTCATCCCGTACTTCGGCTACGCGCGCCAGGACCGCAAGGACGAGGGGCGCACGCCCATCACCGCCAAGCTCGTCGCCAACCTCATCACCAAGGCCGGCGCCGACCGCGTTCTCGCGATCGAGCTGCACGCGGCCCAGATCCAGGGCTTCTTCGACCTGCCCGTCGACCACCTCTCCGCGTCGCCCGTCTTCGTCGAGTACTTCGACTCGGTGCGCGAGGAGCTGGGCGACCTCGTGCTCGTCAGCCCCGACGTCGGCAATGTCAAGGTCGCCAATACCTACGCGAACCTGCTCAACGGCGACCTCGCCATCGTCGACAAGCGGCGGACCAGCGGGTCGACCGTCTCGATCAAGAACCTCATCGGCAGCGTCGAGGGCAAGACCGTCCTGATGATGGACGACATGATCTCCACCGGCGGGACCGTCTGCGAGGCGGCGCGTCTCGTGCGCGAGCGCGGCGCCGCCAAGGTCTGGGTCGGCGCGACGCACGGCGTGCTCGCCGGCCTCGCGACGCAGCGCCTCGCCGAAGCGCCGATCGATCGCGTCATCGTCAGCAACACCATCCCCGGCGCCGCCCGGCTCGACCCCATCCGTCCCAAGCTCGTCGAGCTCTGCGTCGGCAAGCTGCTGGGCGAAGCCATACACCGCATCCACCACAACATGTCCGTCAGCGCCCTGTTCCGACGCAGCGGCGGCACGAAGCGCTGACCCGACGCCCACGAACACACCGCACCCAAGAACCACCCCGAGAGGATCATCACCATGCAGAAGTCATACACGCTCGACGCGAAGCGTCGCGAGAAGGTCGGATCGAAGTACGCCCAGCGCGTGCGCAGCGCCGGCGGCCTGCCCGTCGTCGTCTACGGGCACGGGCACGAGCCCCTCGCGCTCTACGTCGACGCCAAGGAGACCATCAAGCACCTCGAGAAGGGCGAGAAGGTCTTCGGCATCAACATCGAGGGCGAGAAGGGCGAGCAGACCGTGCTCGTGCGCGACCTGCAGTTCGACTACCTCGGCACGCGCATCATCCACGCCGACTTCGCGCTGGTCGACCTCAACGAGCAGGTCGAGGTCTCGGTCCATGTCCGCCTCGTGGGCGACGCGGTCGGCCTCAGCCGCGGCAACGCGGTCCTGCTGCACCCCCACACCGAGGTCGAGGTCCGCTGCACGGTCGCGACGCTGCCCGACGAGCTCCGCCTCGATGTGTCGTCGCTGGACGTTGGCCACTCGCTCCACGCCGGCGACATCGCGCTGCCCTCGGGCGTCGAGCTGCTGAGCGACAAGGACATGGTCCTCGCGACGATCCACGAGACCAAGGAAGAGGAAGTCGCCGTCGGCGAGGCGGCCGGCGCCGGCGCCGGCGAGGCCGGCGCGCCCGAGCGCATCGGCGAGAAGAAGGGCGAGGAGGCGGACAAGGCGTGAAACTGATCGTGGGCCTGGGCAACCCGGGTCGGGAGTACGAGCAGACGCGCCACAACGCGGGCTGGCTCGCTCTCGACCGGCTGATCACGAGGCACGCGCCGGCGACGACGATGAAGGCGCGGTTCCAGGCCATGACCTGGGACGCGCAGGTGTCGGGCGAGAAGGCGCTGCTCATGAAGCCCACGACCTACATGAACCTGTCGGGCCAGTCCGTCGCGGAAGCGGTTCGCTTCTTCAAGATGGACCCGTGGAGCGACGTGTTCGTGCTCACCGACGACGTCGCGATCCCGTGCGGGACGATCCGCATCCGGGCGTCGGGCTCGGCGGGCGGGCACAACGGGCTCGCGGACATCGAGCGACGCCTGGGCGGGAACGCCTACGCGAGATGCCGCATCGGGATCGATCCGGCCCCCGCGTTCATCGCGCAGCACGACTGGGTGCTGGGCAGGTTCACGCCGGAGCAGCTCGCGACGCTGGCCCCGGCGCTCGAGCAGGCGGCCGACTCCGCGGAGCTGTGGGCCAGGGAAGGCCCAGTCGCGGCGATGAACAGGTTCAACGGCAAAGCGGGCGAGAAAGCCCGCGAGAAGCCGGACAGGAAGAAGGGCCCCGGCGCGAACGCCGGGGCGGAGAGCGAGGCCCGCGACGAGACGCGCGGGTCGTGAACGAGACAGATCCACGCGGCGAGGGCGTCTCCCTCGCGACGCGTTCGACGAACGAGCAGACCACCACACATCGCGCACCACGCGCGAGAAGATCGAGGTAGAGCCATGACGCAGATCAAGCGCCACTACGAGGGAATGTTCCTCATCAGCCAGCAGGTCGCGGCGAACTTCGCCGAGGCCGTCCAGCACATCCGCGAGACGATGGAGAACGCCGGCGCGACCATCATCGCGATGAAGAAGTGGGACGAGCGCCGTCTCGCCTACGAGATCGACAAGCAGAAGCGCGGCGTGTACATCCTCGCCTACTTCGAGGCGCCGACCTCCGCCCTCATCAAGATCGAGAACACCTGCAACCTCTCCGAGCAGATCCTCCGCGCCATGTTCCTGCGCGCCGATCACCTCACCCTCGAAGAGATGCAGAGCGCCGACGAGCGACAGGCCCTCGCCGACGAGGCGCGCCTGCGCGCCACCCGCGCCGCCCAGATCGACGAGGACGAGGACGAGGACGACACCGTCCCGGCCGGCGTCGCGGACGACGAGGACTTCGACGAGGAAGATTGACCCCGGGGCGACCCCTCGTCATCCCCCCTCCGGCCCCCGACGCCCTGTTCGGGCAATGGTCGGATTTGTCGTGTAGACTTGCGCGGCACGAACTGTCACACGCGCACCCTTTAGTCGGAGCCCTGCGCCATGGCCGGGAATTTCAACAAGGTCCTCCTGATGGGCAACCTCACGCGAGACGTGGAGGTCCGCCAGCTCCCCGGAGGGGGGTCGGTCGCCAACATCGGGCTCGCCGTCAACCGACGCTTCAAGACCCAGGACGGGCAGCAGCGCGAAGAAGTCACCTTCGTCGACTGCGAGGCGTGGGGGCGCACCGCCGAGGTGATGGCCCAGTACCTCGCCAAGGGGCGTCCCGTGTTCATCGAGGGGCGCCTTCGCCTCGACCAGTGGCAGGACAAGGACGGCGGGAACCGCTCCAAGCTCAAGGTCATCATCGAGAACTTCCAGTTCGTCGACTCCCGAGGGGGAGACGAGGGCGGCGGGGGAGGCACGGGAGGGGGCCAGGTCTACTCCCGCTCGGGCGGCGGGCGCGCCCCGGCGTCGGGCCAAGGCGGCGGTGGCGGCCACTCCGGGTCGTCGGGCGGCTACGAGCCCATCGACGAGGACGACATCCCCTTCTGACGCGCCAAAGATCACGCTCGCCCCGCTCGGGGCACGACTCAGACATCCCGGGGGTTCACACGCTGGGGCGCGACCGTCGCGCTCCTCACTTTCCTGACTGACGAAAGGACAACGGGTCACATGGCCAAAGACATCCAGCTCCTCCTGACCGAATCGGTCGACAACCTCGGCATCGTGGGCGACGTCGTGAAGGTCCGCGCCGGGTACGCGCGCAACTATCTCCTTCCGATGGGCCTGGCCACCGAGCCCAGCGACGACAAGGTGAAGGCCCTCGCCGCCAAGCGCGCCGACGCCGAGCGCATGCAGCGCGAGATGCGCCTGCAGCGCGAGCAGACGATCGAGAAGCTCGAGGGCATCGAGGTCGAGCTCAAGCGCTCCTGCAACGACCAGGGCCTGCTGTACGGCTCGGTCACGCAGCAGGACATCGCCGAGGCGCTCGTCGCCAAGGGCTTCGCGGTCAAGGCGCGCGACATCCGCCTCTCGCAGACCATCAAGCGCATCGAGTCGCACCACGTCCTGGTCAAGCTCGACCGCGACCTCGAGGCCGAGGTCATCGTCAAGGTCGTCGCCGACCGCGACATCGCCGTCGACGACAAGGTTGAGGTCGAGGTCGACGACGAGGGCAACATGATCATGCCCGGCGAGCAGGGTCGTCGCGGTCGCGGCGGTCGTGGGCGTCGCGAGGATCGCGCCCCCGCCGGCGCCGAGGCGGCGCCCGCCGCCGAGTGATCGGTCGGCCGGTCGCGTCACGCAGAACTGAAACGCCCCCGCGAGGACATCCTCGCGGGGGCGTTGTCGTTGGCGACGTCTATGCCAGCGGGCGGATCAGCGGCCGACGGTGATCGGGGGATCGAAGTCGCCGATGATCTTGCTGCCCAGCGCGAAGTGTCGGATCTCGGCGTTGGAGTTCACGCGGAAGATGAGCATGAGGCGCTGGTCGGTGCGCGCGCGGCTGAGGGTGGGGATCTCGCTCACGCCGCGGACGGGGTTGCCGGGCGTGAAGCGGATGTCGACGTTGCTGCCGTCGTCGAAGACCCAGCCGATCGCGGTGTACTGACGCCCGAGGGAGTCGACGAGCATGGGGGGCACGACGCCGGTCGCGGTCTGGAAAGCGCGCCCGAGCACGCTCAGGCGGCTCTGCAGGCCGACATCGACCTGCACGATGCGCGAGTCGGGCGTGCGCGCGAAGGAGTCGACGCGCAGGTTCTCGAGCAGGCCGACCTCGAAGAAGCTGCTCTTGGGGATGGTGGCGCGCCCGTCGAAGATGCGGTTGCGATCGTCGACGTCCAGCCCGCCTCGCAGGGAGCGGTTGAACTGCCCGTTGAAGGGCAGCAGCTCGCGCACCGCGACGCCGCCGGCCCCGCCTCGACCCTCTTCGACCAACACGCGCACGACTTCTTCGTCGCGCTCGAGTTCGACGCCTCGGACATTGACCCCGACCGCGTCGAGAAGGGCGAAGGTGCGCAGGCCCTGGTCGCGGGCCGCCGGGTTGGCGAACGCGAGGGCCGGGTTCTGGCGCGGCGTGACCTGGAGGCCCGCGAGCGGCGCGCGCAGGTTGCGGAACTGCAGGTCAACAGGCGTGTGGTTGGGGGGAAGCACGAACTCGAACCCGAAGACGGCTTCGGCGGCGGCGCCGGCGGAAACGGCGTAGACGCCCTCGCCGTCGAAACGCCAGCGCTTGTAGTCCAGCGTGCGCGGGTCGCTCTGGTTGATGAAGGCGACCGGGACGAGCGGCTTCACCTCGCCGCCGGGGCCTCGCGCGAGCAGGCGGATCTGGCCGGGGCCGACGATGAACTGCCCCTGCTTCTCCTTGGCGCCGGCGTTGAAACGCAGCATGTACCCGACGATCGTCGAGCCCGCCGGGAAGGGGTTGCCGTCGAGATCGGCGACGCGCTGCGGCAGGGTGTTGCCCTGCGCGTCGACCGAGAAGGAATCGGTGAGCAGTTCCGACAGGTTGGCGCCGGCGACCTCGTACTGGCCCAGGACCTCGAAATCGGACGGGCTGGCGGTCGTGCGCCCGGAGCCCTCGAAGGTCGAGCGGACGAGGCCCGCCTGCGTGGCGACATCGGGCGCGCGCTGCGCCATGGGCGTGGAGGTGGCGAGCGCCCCGGTGCTCGTCATGCCGTAGAAGCTCGCGACGAGCCGGTCGGTGGGCGCCCACAGCGACGCGCCGCGCACGAGCTGGCCGGGGGCGTCCTTGCTGTAGACGACCGGGGCGTAGCCCATGAAGTTGGGCGGCACGCGCAGGAAGCCGATGCTGAGCACGAGGATGCCGGTGGCGATCGCGCCCGACGCGGCGCCGAAGACGAGCCCGCCGACGAAGTTGGTCGCGTCGTCGAACTGCAGGTTGGTCTTGATGGCCTTATCGACGATGAGGCGCAGCGCGACCAGCGACGCCGCGAAGGGCAGGGCCAGGCCGACGCCCCACGCGATGTCGTCGCGCACGCCAAGGAGCACGCCATAGACCAGCGGCTCCCATATCGCGAAGGCGATCGCCCCGGCGACGATCGTGCAGACGAGGTGGAGGAAGGCAGAGAACACGCCGCGCGACGCCCAGATGTACGCGGTGAGGCCGATGATGGCGATGACGAGGATGTTGACGATCATGATGGGGAATCCTCGGGAACCGGCGGAGGCGTCGAGCGCTCCGTGCGCGGCGGTGGAGTCGATGAAGAACGGGGCTGGTCAGGCGGGCTGGCGCTTGGGGGCGGCGGTCTGCTGCTGGTCGGACGAGATGACGCGCACGACCTCGTCGATCGAGGTGACGCCCTCGACGACCTTGCGCATCGCGGCTTCCTGGATGCTGGGGAGGCGCTTCTCGCGCAGCGAGGCCTTGAGCGCCGCGAGGTCGCCCTTGGAGATGAGCGAGCGCTGGCTGGCGTCGATGGGGTAGATCTCAAGCACCGCTTCCTGCCCGATATAGCCGACGCCCTGGCACATGGGGCAGATCTCGGGCTTGTCCTTGACGAGCACCTGCCCGCCCTTGCGGAAGAGCTGCTTGACGGTGGGGGGCAGGCCCAGCTTCTTCAGCACATCGGGGGAGGGCTGGAAGGGCGCCTTGCAGTTGGGGCACAGCCGGCGCACGAGGCGCTGGCCGACGGCGCCGTGGAGCGACTCGCCGGCGAGCTGGTTGTCGCCAACGGCCTTCATGTAGAGCTGGATCGCCTGGAGCGCGCCGGTCGCCTTGAGCGACAGGTAGCAGCGCGTGCGCCCGTGGTCGGCCTTGGCGAGTTCCTTGCAGGTCGCGGCGTCGGTCTCGGCGCAGGCGAAGACATCGGGGTCGCGCCGCAGGATGGAGCGGGCGGTGGTGCTGAACTCGGCGCCGTCGACCGAAGGATCGAACACGTTCTGGCGCACGCCCTCGATGACCGCTTCGGCCTCGAGCTCGAGCGTCTGCACGTTGAGGGTGTAGGCGTCGTGGCTCTTGACGAAGGCGTACATGGTGCTGGTGCGTCCCTGGCCCGAGGGCGCGGCCAGCAGGACAACGCCCTTGTGCTCCCCGACGAGCGCGTCGAAGGCGGGCTTCTGGGCCTCGAGGACGCCGAGCTCCTCGGGCTTGCGCGCGACCTGCTTGGTCGCGTCGAGCACGCCTGTCAGGCGCAGGCCCGACGAGCCGCCCATCGTGATGAGCTTGAGCTTGCGCGGCGCGCCGACCTGCTCGATCGTGATCTCTTTGGACTGCTTGCGCCGACGGTCGGCGACGTCGAGCCCGGCGGCGCCCTTCCAGAAATCGATGATCGCGACCGCCTTGGCGGCCGGGATGGCCTCGGGCTGGCTGCGCACGCCGTCGACGATGAAGGAATAGGCGAACGCGTCGGGCGAGGCCTGGATGAGCTCGAACCGAGAGGCGCGTGCGTCGCTGGCGCGCACGACGATGTCCTCGGCGGCGGCGCGGATCTCGTACTCGGGCGTCTCCTTCTCCGGGGCGGGCAGCGCCCCGGCGGGCCCGATGATCTTGAGCGTGACGCCCTGCTGGCGCTTGGCCAGCTCCTTGTCCTCGCCAGAGCCCTTGCGCGACGCGAGGATCTTCTTGAGGTCCCACTTGGCCGGCTCGGGGACGCGCTCGTCGGCGTTGCGCTTGGTGTAGTAGATGGCGAGGTCGGCGAAGAGGATCACGACCATGACCGGCAGCCCGATCCAGAAGATCGGGATGAGCAGCCCCGCCGCCAGCGCCGCGACGCCGAAGGCCAGATGGACGATGTTCCAGGTCTTCTGCCCGAGGTAGAAGCGCTTGGCGTCCTTGTCGTAGATCGCCGAGACGACCCAGCCCCACCCGACGAGGGGGAGCAGCAGGATGACCGCCTTCCACCAGGAGACCAGCCACATGGGCTGGGCCTCGACGGCGAGGAGGGCGAGCGAGGTGTCGGAGAGCGTGCTGGTCAGCATGAAGGCGACTTCTCTCGAAGACGCCCCGGCCTTCTGCGCGGGGCGCAGGTGTCGCGGCCCGCGGGCCGATGAAAGTCTGCAGCTCGGATGGACGACGCGCTGGGGCGGTGGCCCCGCCCCCGACAGCTCAGCCGATGCCCTTCAGGCGCATCTTGAGCTCGTCGGCGTTGGGGGTCGCCTCCATCGCGGTGCGAACATGAATGTATTCCTGCTCGACCAACTTCACAAGCGACCCGTTGAAGTCGATCATGCCGGCCTTCTGGGCCTCGATCGACTTGATCACCTCGTGGAGCTCGCCCTCGCGACCCTCGAGGATGTACTTGCGCGCGACCGCGTTGTTGATCAGGATCTCGAGCGCCGGGATGCGATGGATGTTCTCGTGGAGCGTCGGGAGCAGCTTCTGGTACACGATCGCGCGCATCTGGTACGCCAGGATCTTGCGGACCTGCTCGCGCTCCTCGGCCGGGAACAGGTCGTAGATGCGGCTGAAGGTTTCCGAGGCCGACGACGCGTGGATCGTCCCGAACACCAGGTGGCCCGTCTCCGCCGCGTGCAGCGCCGCCTCGAAAGTCTCCGAGTCGCGCATCTCGCCGACGAGCACGATGTCGGGGTTCTCTCGCACCAGGGCGCGCAGGGCGATCTTGAAGTCCGACACGTCGATGCCGATCTCACGCTGGTGGATCGTGGCCTTTTTGTCGGTGAAAATGTACTCGATCGGGTCTTCGATCGTGATGATGTGCACGGGCTTGCGCTCGTTCACGTAGTCGAGCATCGACGCGATCGTCGTCGACTTGCCGGACCCCGTCACGCCCGCCAGCAGCACGATGCCCTGGGGCTGCATCGCGATGTCCGACATGACCGCCGGCAGGTGCAGCTTCTCGAAGGGAAGGATCTTGCTCGTGATCAGACGAGCCGCCATGCTCAGGCGCCCGCGCGACTGGAACAGGTTCACGCGGAAACGGTTCTGCTCGTCGTAGTCGTACGCCAGGTCCACCGAGCCGGTCTTCTTCAGCGTTTCGATCTGCTCCTCGTTGAGCATGTTGAACGCGATCTGCTCGTACTCCTCGGGCGTCACCGGGTCGGTGTCGAGGGGCTGCAGCTTGCCGCGAAGCCGGATCACCGGGGGCCGGCCGGTCTTCACGAGAAGGTCGGAACCGCCGAACTTGATGCACGCCTGGAGGAACTTGCCCAGCCGCGTCGCGTGGGGGTCGGTCTTGCGTTTCTGGGCGATCGAAAACTGGCTCGAACGGTCGCCAGACCCTCCGGTGTTGTCCTGAGGGGTGGACGCGGCGTGTCGGGTGTCCATGGTCGTCATGGGGAAGGGGGCTCCGGGGACGGTTCGGACAGCGGGCGGCGTCTGGCCGCGAATCAATGAGGGAACGGCGAAAAAACAACATCGCCGGCGCGGGCCGCGATCCGGACGACGATTCGTCGCAGGGGGGAGCTCGGTTCCGCTCGGGCGATGCTAGGCGAAGTGGCCGACTCCCAGCCCCCTGCCCCCCCGGCCCCCTTGGCACTCGCATGCGCTCATCAGCCCCCGGCCGAGGCCCAGAACTCCTGCGAGGGGATCACCGGCCAGACCTCGAACTCGACGAGGTCCTGCCAGTGCGCGATCCACCCGTCGAGGGCTTCCTTGCTCCCGGCTTCCATCAGCTGACAGCAGCCCGAGCCGTCGGCGAACATCCAGCTTGTGACGAAGGTCGCCCCGGAACCCTCGGGGATCATGCGCCCTCGGGCGCGGAACCGCTCGCCCACCTCGTCGGCCCTTCCCGACCGGAATCGCTCGATGACCATGAACAGCATCCGACGGGTACTCGCCGCCCGAGGCGCCGGTTCATCGCCGCTCGACGCGCTCACGCCGCCGGGATGAACGGGGAGGACCACGATTCGGCCGACTGACCCGTCATGGGGTAGTGCTTCTGCAATGCCTCGGCGAGGGCGTTCTGATCGCACAGCATGAACGACGCCGGGCGCTCGAGACGCCGGTACACGAACCGAAGCGCACGCGGCAGGTTGTCCTGCGTGGTGCACACCACCAGCTCGCGACCCTCGATCCGCAGGGGCAACAAGGAGAACTGCCACGCCTGGCGACGCGAGACGAGCGAGATCGCCGCCTGCTCCACCGGCTCGGTCCGGGGGTCGATGCGCGTGGCGCCGGCGGCGTACTGCTCCGCCCACACGCGTTCCACGTCCTGGGGGTGCAGGTCGTACATCTCCTCCGCCAGCTCACCGAAGGGGCGCCCGGTGCTCGTCTGCACCTCCAGGACGCGCTCGACCTGTCGCTCCGAGAGCAGCCCGCGGCGGACCATCAGTTCACCGAGTCGAAGGATCATGCGTTCCGGCTCCCGACGCGTCCGACCCGCCCCCACGAGGGGCGATGCATCAGCGCGACACCGGATGAATCGGCGTTCATCGCCCTCGCCCCAAGCCCATGCTCCGAATGGGCTTGCGCGCGCGTCGCCCGGCGACGGTCCGGGGGGGCGGGGAAAGATCAACGCCCGTCGCGTCTCGTCCGGACGCGCCGGCGCCTTCCAACAAAAAACCCCTCGCTGGCTTGCAAGGGGTCCTGAGGGACAACAAAGGGGCTTGTGAGCCGGGGTCAGCCGCCGGCTTCGATCGAGACCACAAGGTTCTTGGACTGGAACTGCTCTCGATACAGCTCGGCGCGCTCCTTGTGGGTCGTGAGCAGCAGCGACACGCCGTGGGAGTGTGCTTCGAGCATCCGCTGGATCGCGGCGTCCTTGCGCAGCGGGGTCAGTTCGACGATGGTCTGGACCACGTCGAGCATGTCGTTGACCTCGTCGTTATGCAGCAGAACCTTGAACGGGGGGAGTTCGTCGATCTTCGGCGGGGCGGGCGACGGCTTCGTGGCCGTGGCAGTGCGGGTTCGCGACTTCTCCTCCGGGCTGGTCGGGGCCTGAGCCCCTCCCTCACCGGCGAGCTCATGCGTCTCCTTCTCAGGCATGGTTCGCGGTCCTTTCTCTGAAGAGTCCTGGCCCGTTCCGTGGGCCCGCTCCAATGTACGGGGAAATTGTCCGGTCGGCTGCGACCCTCGCAAAGACCCGATGAAATCCCGCCTCGCGTACGGATTCGTCCGGCACGATCCGGTGGATTGAACGCATGGTTCGGAAAGCAAAGACGGCGCCCGCCCGCGAGACGCGTTACGCGTCGCACAGGCGGGGCCGGTTGGTGTCTCGGGGTCTCGCTCGATCCGGGTTCGGGACCGGGTCGGGTCGAACGCTTACCAGTCGTCGCCCATGCGCCAGGTCTCCTCGGCGACGACGCGCCGGTCGATCTGCAGCGGCGGCACGACCACCGGCACGAAGCCCTTCTCCACGATCCGGAAGATCTCGTCGCGGATGCCGTCGTCGTGCGGCGAGCCGAGCCGGTCCACGCGGATCAGGCCCCAGGTCTCGTGCCCGGGGACGAGGTAATCCGCGAGGAAGAAGCGGGTGTCGACGCCCGTGGAGGGGCTGGACGAGGGGGCGTTGGCGACGAGCATCGCCGGCGCGAGCGTGTGGATCAGGTCGCCGCAGGCAGGCGAGGTGATGTAGGTCACGCCCGGGTTCGCCTGCCGAAGCTCGCGCAGCCAGCCATAGGCCTGCCATGCCGGCAGCTTGTTGAAGTCGTTGAGCCCGACCATCTCAGCGCCGAGCCCGGTCGCGCGAGTGGCTTCGCGCAGCGCGTCCTCGCGATCACGCGCCGAGTCGAGGTTGAGGCGCGGGCCGCGGCGCGACCCTTCCGCCTTCAGGGGGTCGCCCCACCAGACGCCCAGGTCGCGCGCCCGGTTGTTGAAGCGGGGCAGCTCGGTGAACGCGTCGCGCAGGCGCTCGTTCGAGTCGAGCGACGACACGAAGTCGAACATGCCGCAACCGGTGTTCTTCACGCTGCGCGTGCCGCTGTAGGGGAGCCCGCTCGGACGCCAGATCATGACGCGGTCCCACCCAAGCTCGGCGCGATCGCGCAGCTCGCTCAGCCACGGGCCGAAGCCGTGGACATCGGGACGCAGATCGTTGAACAGGAACCCGCGCGGGTTGTCGGGGGTCTGCTCGCCCGGGCTCGCCATGACGGCGGCGTGCACGGGGCGCGGGTCGCGCACATAGCTCGTGTCGCCGTACGCGCTCGTGAAGTACTCGCGATACGGCTGCAGCGTGTCGGTCCAGCGCGCGGAGTTCCGCGGCTGCGCGCGCAGCGAGACGACGTACTGGCGCGTCTCGCCCGGCTTGATCTCGCCGTCCTTCGAGTAGCCCACGCCGCCCTGCGCCGGGTTGAACTCGATGAACATCCGGTAGAACGACCCGGAAGGCGCCATCCCGAACTTCACCTCGTGCTTGTACTCGAGCACCGGGTACTGCAGCGAGACACCCAGCGTGTACACCTCGTCGTGCGCGACGAACACCGGCGAGTACCACCCGCTCGGGTAGGTCACGCCCGATCGCATCGCGCCGGCGCCCTCGTCCGAGAGCGCGATCTCGGCGCCCGCGCCGCGGAAGTCACGCGCCGTCACCGCCTGGCCCAGACGGAACCCGTCGAGGACCACGCTGCCCACGCGCTGGGGGCGGCGCGTCGTGTTGGTCACGCGCACCACCAGATCGAAGCCGTTGCTCGCCTGAACAACGCTCACCTGGCCGGGCGCGCCGTTCTGGGGGTGCGGCATATACACCGGCCCGGTGTGCGACAGGATCTCGCGCTGTCCCTGCGCGAAACGCAGCGAGTTCGATGCGAACTCGGTGCGATATTCTCCCGTCGGGGCGGGCGCCGCGCCGCCCGCTTTGGAATCGCCCGCCGGCGGCGCGCTCGAGGGGGGCGCCGGGGCGGCAGGGGGCGCAGGGGGAGTCGGGGTCGAGGACAGGCGCATGCCCATCACGCTCATGAAGAGCTTGGTGTCGATGTCGTCGATGCGCCCGTTGCCGTCGATGTCCGCGCGTCGATCTCTCGCCGCGAAGGCAGTGAGGAAGGTGTTGAGATCCTGCCAGTCGATCTGCCCGTCGGCGTTCATATCGGCCCGCGCCAGGTGCGCCGTGTTCGCGCTCTGCGCGATGCCCGCCGAGGAGGCCAGCAGCGTCGACGCGAGAAGGGCCGCGGCTCCGGTGGTTGTCGTCCGAGTTCGTTCGATGCGGTTGCGACGCATGGCGTGTCCTCCCGTAGGGCGTGACGGCACTCCGCCGCCGATGTCTGCGAAGGGCCGACATCGTCCATCCCGCCTCCCCGGTGCGCCGTTCACCCGGTTCCGCAGTCGCGCGTCAACGCCTCACGCCGGTCGCGAAAGACTTCTCGCGCACGACGGACCGAACCGCGCGAAAATCCCGCGAGACCCTTGCACGACGCCCGACTGTTTCGTAGACGCCCCTCAGCCCCCGGCGTCGGACCGCTTCTCGGGCCTTCGCCACGCGTGCCCGGGGTCCTTCTCGATCGCCTGCGACGCGAGTCTCGCGCAGCGCCGGCAGAGCCACGCGTCCTCGAACATGGGGGAGACCCACATCGGCTCGCGCTCGCTCCGATATTCCAGGCACAGCGCGCACTTCGGACCGTGCGGGTCTTCACCGTGGTATTCGGGCGTCGGCTCCTCGTCCAGCACGACCGAGGTGTAGGCGAGCCGCAGACAGTTGCCGCACACGATCGAGCCCTGGTGCCCCTCGACCATCGGGACCGAGTCGTCGACCCAGGGCCGGTGGCAGTAGTCACACCAGAAGTCCGCCTGCGTCAGGTTGTTCTCGTCGGCGTTGGGGTTGCGCATGGTCTGAAGAAGGGAGCAGGGAGTGGGGAGTGGGCAGCAGGAAGAAGATGTGTCAGGAGACTGTACCGCGAACTCGACTCAGCCCCGCTGCCTGCTCCCCGCTCCCTATTCCCTTCTTCCTCAATACCCCCGCGTTGAACGGCCTGCCCTCGACGCGGTACTTGCGCTCGAAGTTCGTGCCCACGATCTCGCCCTCGCGCGCCGACGCCGGGCGCTCGAACGCCAGTCGCGTGAAACGCTTCGACGCGTCGGGCGCGCCCGGGGTGTCGGCCCAGCGCGCGAAGTGCTCCTCCATCCACGCCCAGTAGTCCGCGTGGTCGGTCACGACGCGCAGCTCGCCCCCTTCGACGAGGACGCGATGCGCCTGCTCGAGGAACGCGTCCTGGATCATGCGCCGCCTGTTGTGCTTCGCTTTGGGCCACGGGTCGGGGAAGTACAGGTGGATCACGCGCACGATCGCGTCGGGCATGCGCCAGCGCACGAACTCGCCGGCGTCCGCGTTGAGGAGCTTCACGTTCGTCAGCCCGCTGCGCCGGAGACGGTCCGCCGCGTACAGCCAGAACTCGTGCGCCCACTCGATGCCCAGATAGTTCGTCCCACGGTCCTGCTCGGCCTGCTGCACGAGGAAGGTGCCCTTGCCCGAGCCGATCTCGAGCTCGAAGGGCAGCGAGGGGGCGGCGAACCACTCGCGCGGGTCGAGCCACGCGCCGCGCGGGTTGGTCAGCAGGTCGTCGGGGAGCGGGGGCAGCTCCTCCCCTCGCAGGCCGACCTCGCCCTTGTCCAGTTCCTTGCCGCGTGAGAGTCCGAAACTCATGGGGCGGACTGTAGCCGCCGCAGGCGAGCGTGCGCGCAAAAAAGGCCCCGCTCGCGCGGGGCCCGAGTGCGCTCCTCCGTGTCGGACCGGGTCCGGTCAGCGACGACGGCGCGTCGCGAAGAGCCCGAACACGCCCATCGCCGCGGCGGCGCCGGGGGCGGGCACCGGGGTGTACAGGAAGTTCGGCCCGAACCGCCCGATGCCCGTCGAGGTGGAGGTCGGGAACACGAAGCCCAGATCACCCGCCAGCGGCGAACGCCCGTTGATCCAGTTGACATCGGCGCTGGTCGTGAAGTTCGTCACGCCGCCCGAGATGTAGCTGTCGCCGTCGGTCGCGGTGTACATCGCGCCGATGACATACTGCTGCCCGGTCAGGAGCGTGATGTTCGGCAACGCGCGATAGGTGAAGTCGCCCACCACCATGTCGCCCGGGTTCACGGTCGTCGAGCCGAGCAGCGTCTGCGTCGTCGCGTTCCAGATGCCCACCTGGTGAGGCGAGCTCAGGCCCTCCATCCCGATCTGCGTGTCGCGGTTCCACACGCCAAGGTGCGTCGCGAAGATGTCCTGATTCACCGAGAAGGTCCAGCCCACGACATCCCCGGTGCTGGCGCCGAAGAAGATGCCGAACTGACTCCCTCCCGTGAAACCGGTCACCGCCTGGCCGGACGCCATCGTCGCGAGCGCAACCATCGCGCCTGCGCCAAGCACAGATGCACACTTGTTCATTGGATTCTTCCTCCCAATCGTGTTTCTGCGCGGCAACCCGACGCAACACATGCGGCGGGCGCCGCATCGACATGTTTCCCGAGAGCAATCTACCGGAATTCCCCCTCGATTCGGAGGGAAATCCCGGGTCTGCGCGGCCTGGCTGCGCAAGATCCGAGCACGGAGGAATTTACTTATGAAAGTTTTTTTCGTGCGAACATGAAAGACGGGACTTGCGCACGCTCACTTCAGCCGGCGACGCGCCCCAGCGCCGTCGCCTCGACGAGCCAGCGCTCTCGCTTCCGGGGCGACGATGATCGCACCGGGCCGAAGGCCTTGTGTCGCACGGGCCTGAACCCGCAGTACCGCAGCACCGCCCGCTTCACGACGCGCCGCCCACCGTAGAACAGCCCGTCGTACAGCGCCGGCGCGTCCATCGTCACCAGAAGCCGCGCCGAACGCCCCTTCAGCAGCCGGTCCCACCAGCGCGAGCCCTCGCGATACTTGAACGCGAACCCCGGCAGCAGCGCGCGATCGAAGAACCCCTTCAGCAGCGCCGGGGGCATGCCCCACCAGGTGGGGTACGCGATCACCAGATGCTCGCACCACGCCAGGTCCTGCTGCGCCGCGACAAGGTCCGGTTCGAGCTCCTGTCGCTCCCGATACCCCTCGTGAAGCACGGGGTCGAACGACATCTCGCGCAGCGCGCGCCGTCGCGTCTCGTGCCCGCCGGCCGTCGCCCCCGCCGCGTACGCGTCGGCGAGCGCCCCGACCAGCGTGCCGTCCGCCGGGTGCGCATCGATGATCAGCACTCGTCGTCCCATGCGCGAAGCGTACCAGCCGCGCAGCGGGTGCGCTTTCCCGGCTTCACCACTCCGCATCACCCTCACCGGGGGCGAACCCGCGTCATTTTGGTCCGTAAAGACTCTCAGGCGGCATACACGCGGCGGCCGATATCGAAGGGTTCGATGTCAGCGTCGCGTGGTCGATCCCCTTCCCGGGACGACCGGCGCCGCCACGATCCCGGCGTTCGCCCCCCGGCGCGCCAACGCGCCGGCGGCGTTGCGCCAAGGAGGCCGACCGCCATGGACGAGCGCCACGCCCCGACCAGCCCCACAGACCACGACGCCGCCAGCGCGCGCCCCTCCGGCAACGCCGCCGACGCGCTCGCGTCGCTCATCGAGCGCCGCCTCGACCGCCAGCGATTCGAGGAACTCCACTGGGAGGGGACCTTCTGGGACTACCTCGCGCTCGTCTCCGAACGCCCGCACCTCGCGCGCAACGCCTGGCAACGCGTCCACGACATGATCCTGTCCTACGGGCAGGAACGCTACACCGAGTTCAAGCAGCCACGCGTGCGCTACCACTTCTTCTCCGACCCCATCGGCCAGGGCGCCGACGCGATCTTCGGCCTCGACGGCTCGCTCATGCAGCTCGTCGATGTCTTCCGCTCCGCCGCCGAGGGCTACGGCACCGACAAGCGCATCCTGCTCCTCCACGGGCCCGTCGGCTCGTCCAAGTCCACCATCGCGCGACTCCTCAAGAAAGGCCTCGAGCACTACTCGCGCACCGACGAGGGCGCGCTCTATTCCTTCTCCTGGCTCCTCGACGAGCACGCCGGCCCCACCGCCAAGGACACCGAGTTCCCCTGCCCGATGCACGAGGAACCGCTCCTCCTCATCCCGCGCGAGGCCCGCGCCGATGTCCTCGCGTCCCTCAACCATCGATACGCCGAACTCAAGGGATCGGGCAAGATCCGGCTCGAGGGCGAGCTCGACCCCTTCTGCCGCAAGGTCATGGCCGACCTCATGAAGCACTACAGCGGCGACTGGCGCCAGGCCATGAGCCACATCAGGGTCCGGCGCATCGTCCTCTCCGAGAAGGACCGCGTGGGCGTGGGAACCTTCCAGCCCAAGGACGAGAAAAACCAGGACTCCACCGAGCTCACCGGCGACATCAACTACCGCAAGATCGCCCTCTACGGCAGCGACTCCGACCCGCGCGCCTTCAACTTCGACGGCGAGCTCAACATCGGCAACCGCGGCATCTGCGAGTTCATCGAGGTGCTCAAGCTCGATGTCGCCTTCCTCTACGACCTGCTCGGCGCGTCGCAGGAGCACACGATCAAGCCCAAGAAGTTCGCGCAGACCTACATCGACGAGGTCATCATCGGGCACACCAACGAGCCCGAATACAAGAAGCTCCAGAACAACGAACTCATGGAGGCGTTCCGCGACCGCACCATCAAGATCGATGTGCCCTACAACATCCGCCTCGACGACGAGATCCGCATCTACCGCAAGGACTTCGGCCCCGAGAAGGTCGGGCGCATGCACGTCGCGCCCCACACGCTCGAGGTGGCCGCCATGTGGGCGGTGCTCACGCGCCTGGCGGAGCCCAAGAAGGCCGGGCTCTCGCTCGTGCAGAAGATGAAACTCTACAACGGGAAGGCGATCCCCGGCTTCACCGAGGACTCGATCAAGGAACTGCGCGAAGAGGCGCCCCGCGAGGGCATGACCGGCATCTCGCCCCGGTACGTGCAGGACAAGATCTCCAACGCGCTCGTCTCGCACCAGGCGATCGAGGAGCAGTCGGTCAACCCCTTCATGGTGATGAACGAGCTCGAGCAGGGGCTGTTCCACCACTCGCTGATCTCCGACGAGGAAACGAAGAAGCGCTACCGCGAGATGCTGGCGGTGGTGAAGGACGAGTACGAGGACCTGATCAAGGCCGAGGTCCAGCGCGCCATCAGCGCCGACGAGGACGCGATCAAACGCCTCTGCGCCAACTACATCGAGAGCGTGCGCGCCTACACCCAGAAAGAGCGCGTGCACAACCGCTACACCGGGCGCGAGGAAGAGCCCGACGAGCGCCTCATGCGCTCGATCGAGGAGAAGATCGACATCCCCGAGAGCCGCAAGGATGACTTCCGCCAGGAGATCATGAACTACATCGGCGCCCTCGCCCTCGACGGGAAGAAGTTCGAGTACAACACCAACGCCCGGCTCTACAAGGCCCTCGAACTCAAGCTCTTCGAGGACCAGCGCGACACCATCAAACTCAAGAACCTCGTCTCCAGCGTCGTCGACGACGAGACGCAGGCCAAGATCGATGTGGTGAAGCAGCGCATGATCAAGCAGTTCGGCTACAACGAGCGCAGCGCGACCGATGTGCTGAACTATGTCGCGTCCATCTTCGCCCGCGGCGACGCGAAGCCGAGGTAAGAGTTCACGCGGAGGGCACGGAGTGGGAAAGGTGGGGTGGTGTGGTACGGCGCAGCCGTGCCACGACCGGGGGCCGCGCCCACGCGCGTCGTCGTTATCTCCTCGTTCTCGCCTCGTCCTCCGCCAGCGAATCGTGGAAGGTCCGGTCGGGCACGCAGTGGAACGCGATGCCCCCGGGCGCCGCGTCCCTCGCCGTGTGCACCGACGCCGGGTACAGCGTGTTGCGCCCGTGCTTCGTGTTGATCAGGTGCATCGCGTGCGTCAGGTCCGATCCCTTCCGCTCTTCCTCGAAAAGCGGGCGCGTCGCGCTCGACAGCGCCACCAGGTCGCTCAGCGTCACGCTCACCTGCTTCGGTGTGCCCGGGTCGCGCGTCGCCCACAGCGCCGTCGCCGCCGTCACCGCGTTGACCAGGTCCGCGCTCGCGTCGCCCAGGGGCGTCCACGCCGACCACCGGCGCACGGGCATGTCGTACGCGCCCTCGTAGCGCACGCCGATGGTCAGCCGGCTCGGCGCGTACCCCTGGTGGCGCGCGCGCAGCATCGCCTTGGTGAGCATGCGCAGCACGACGGCGCGCGCTCCCTCGTCGCTGCGCAGCGCCGGGGGCAGCACATGCTGGTGCCCGATCGTGCGATGCACGACGCCGGGCAGTTCCACCTCGCGCCCTCGCAGCCACATCCACATCCGGCGACCGACGATCCCGCCCCAGTGCGCCGACATCTGCGCCTCGCTCTGCGCGTACAGCGCCTCCATCGTGCCCACGCCCCTCGCGCGCAGTCGCGGCCCCATGCGCGGGCCGATCCCCGGGATGTCCTCGATCGGCAGGTGCAGGATCTTCGAGGGAAGGTCCGCCAGCGTGAGCACCGTCAGCCCGTCGGGCTTCTGCATGTCCGCCGCCAGTTTCGCCAGCAGCCCGTTGGGCGCCACGCCCACCGAACTCTTCATGCACTCGCCCACGCGCGCCAGCACCTCGCGCTTCACGAGGCGACCCAGTTCTTCGACGCGCTCGGGCGTGCGCATGCTCAGGGGCAGGTCGCACGCCACTTCATCGATCGAGCACACCCGGCGCACACGCACGCACTCGCCCACCGCATCAAGCACGCGATGGTGATACTCCAGATACACCCTCGGGCGCGCGCACACGAGGCGGATCCCCGGGCACAGCCGTCGCGCGTCGTGCACGCTCGTGCCCGTTTTCACGCCGAATGCCCTGGCCTCGTAACTCGCCGCGATGCAGCTGGTGCCCTCCGCCTCCACCGGGATCACGCCCACCGGGCGCCCTCGCAGTTCCGGTCGCTCCTGCTGCTCGACCGAGGCGAAAAACGAGTTGAGGTCGAGGAACAGCGTGGTCAGCCCGTACCCATCCATAAACCTAACATATATGCGCCCCCGGCCCGAGACAAGCCGGCCGGCCCTCGCCCGTACGATCAGCCCGTGCCCGACCCCACCAGCAGCTCCCCAACACCCCCGGCGCCCTCCGCACGCCCTCTCCTCGAGGGCGCGGTCCGCGTGCGCGCCCGCTACAGCGAGTGCGACCCCATGGGCTTCGTCCACCACGCGGTGTACCCCGTGTGGCTGGAGATGGCGCGCACCGAACTCCTGCGCGCCAGCGGCGTTACCTACCGCGACCTCGAAGACGCCGACATCCTCCTCGTCATCGTGAAACTCGAGTGCCGCTACCGAAGACCCGCGCGCTACGACGACGAACTGCTCGTCAGCGCCAAAGTCATCGGCGGCGGGCGCGCGAAACTCGTCCACGCCTACGAGGTCCGGCGCGTCGCGCAGGACGGCGTCTCGCCCGGCGAACTCCTCATCGAAGCGGAAACCACGCTCGGCTGCATCGACCGCGAGGGTCGCCCGCGCGCGCTGCCCGACTGGCTCATGTGGGGCGGCTCGGGCAAAGGCGCGATCCGCGCGTGAGCGTCAGAACACGAAGCGAAGCCCGAACTTCTCGTTCGCGGCGCGCATCCGTTCCAGATCCTCGTCGGTGATCTGCGTATCGATCGTGGAACCCGGCAGCACCTGACGACCCGCTTCGGGAAGGATCTTGTCCAGCACGCCGGGCGTCGTCAGGACGAGCATCTTCGCCTCGCGATCAGTGCGGTTCATGTAGGCGTGGGGCACGCCTCGCGGCGCGAACACGAAGTCGCCGGGCTTCGTCAGCCGACGGTCGCTCCCCAGCAGGAAATCGATCTCGCCCTGCACGACGAAGTAGTACTGGTCCTCGTGGTCGTGGATGTGCGCCGGCGGGCCCATGTCCGGCGGGACCGTGAGCATCCCGGCGCTCAGGCGCCCGGCGCACTCATCGCCGCGAAGCAGCAGGGCGCACGCGACGCCCGTCACAACGAAAGTCTGCGAATCCGCAGAGTTGCGAACCAACGGAGCAGACGCCATAAGGGTTGACCATGCGCCGAAGAGGCCGGTTGGGGCGGGGCGCGCCGTCAAACAATGACGAGCGGCTCGCGGCTTTCGACTCCGTCATCATACCAGAGATCGATCGTCAACGCGTCCAATCGCCCGCTGGGCTCACATCAGCAACCGGATCCCGTGCGGCTCGCACGCCCCGATCAGACGGGCGATCGCCTGGTCGTCGGGCCTGCCCGACTCGCGCGTGCCGGGCGGGACCTCGATCCCCCCGTCGCGCGCGAACGCGTCGAAGTTGCCGGGGGTGCTCATCACCAGCATCCGCGCCCGCGCCGTTCCCTCGTTGCAGAAGCGATGGGGCAGGTTCCGCGGCGCGAAGACAGCCGTCCCCTCGCGCGCCGTGATGCGCCGGTCGCCCACATAAAAAGTCACCTCGCCCTCGAGCACGAAGAACTGCTCGTCCTCGCGCGTGTGCACATGGGGGGGCGGGCCGATCCCGGGGGCGATCGTGACTTCCGTCAGGCACATCTGCCCGCCCGTCTCGGCGCCGCTGAGCAGCACCGCCGTCGGATGGCCGCCAAGGTTGTAGTTCTTGGCTTCGTCCGTGTGGCGCACCACCGGCGCGAGAGTTGTGTTCGTCGTTGTCATGGTCGCTCGTCTCCCTGACCTGCGCGCGCCCCCTTGCAGGGCGCGTCGCGAGGGAGCGTATCCGTGGGAAACGGGGCGTCCAGTTTCACCCCCCGGCGCGGTTCACCACCATCACCCGCTCCAGCGCCTTGCGCGAGATGTCGGGCACCACGCAGTCGTCCGACGCGTATCCGACCGGGATCAGCAGGAAGGGGCGCTCGTGCGCCGGGCGCCCCAGCACCTCGGCGAGGAACTTCATCGGGCTGGGCGTGTGCGTGAGCGTCGCGAGCCCCGCGTGGTGGCACGCCGCCAGGAAGAACCCCGTCGCGATGCCGACCGATTCGTCCGTGTAATAGGTCTGCCCCTCGTCGTCATCCTTCACGAGTTTGAACACGACCACCAGCCACGGCGCGATTTCGAGGAACCGCTTATCGTCGTCTGTGCCGAAGGGGTGCAGGTCGCGCAACCAGCGCTCGCTCGCTCGCCGCTCGTAGAACTCGCGCTCCTCATCTTCCGCCGCCAGACGGATCTCGCGCTTCAGCGCCGGGTCGTTCACGCACACGAACCGCCACGGCTGCTTGTTCGCGCCCGAGGGCGCCGTGCCCGCGGCACGCACGCACCACTCGATCGTCTCGCGCGAGACGGGCCGGTCGGAGAACATCCGCACCGTGCGCCGTTTCTTCATGACCTCGTAGAACCGGCGCGCGACGACTTCCGCCGGCTCGCCGGGCCGGTGCGGGTCCAGTTTCACGAAGCGGGGCGCGGGAAGGTCCGCCGTCACCGCCTTATGGCGCGGCAGGGGAGTGGGCTCGCTCGATCGTTCGGGTGTCGTCATCGTCGAACCAATGTACGCGACGCCGCGGATGTTCCCGGGAAGAGATTCACCGCAGAGGACGCAGAGGGCGCAGAGAGGGGAAGGGTGGAGAGACAAGGGGGGTGGCGTGGTACGGCGCAGCCGTGCCACGAGGGACCACCGCCCATGCCCGTGGCACGGCTGCGCCGTACCACGCCACCCTGCACATCTTCTTCACCCCTCTCCCATCTCTGCGCCCTCTGCGTCCTCTGCGGTAAAACTCTTCCAAGAGCGCCACACAACCCCGGACCCGCGGCGACCTCTCCCCGGACGCCCCGCCGTGGGGCGAGAAAGCACCCCTCTCCGAAGGGCACGAACCATGCGGACCCTCCTCACACGCACCCTCGCCGGACTGGCCCTGAGCGTCACCCTCGCGTCGGCGGCCCTCGCGGTCGATTCCAAGGACAACGCGGCGCTGCGCTATTGGCGCGCGTTCGCGCTGGTGACCCCTGCGCATGTGGAAGTCATCTCGGGCGTTGACCGCAATCGGATCGGAGACGCCGACTTCGCAATCCGCGATGAAGCGGTGCTGAACATCCTGCGTGACGACTCGCTCATCAGCCGGCTGGTCGAAGCCGCGGCCAAGCCTGACTGCGACTTCGCGATCGAGTACGACAAGGGCCTTGACGCGCTGCTGCCCCACCTCGGACCGATGCGCACGAGCGCGGTGATCCTCCTGCTCCGGGCGCGTATGGATCTGGCCGAGGGAGACGCCGCGCACGCCTCCCAGGCGCTCGAAGCGGTGCTCCGCTCCTCCGAGCACCTCGTCAGCGACGACACGCTCATCAGTTCGCTGGTCAGTCTCGCGATGTTCGCGCTCGCGCAGCCGGTGATCGAGCTGGGCGTTTCGCAGAAGGCATTCGACGCGAACCAGATCGTGACGCTCCGCGACGCGCTCGACCGCTTTGCAGAGAAAGACCCGTTCGGCGTTCTCGCCAGCATACGGCGCGAGAAAGAGGTCATCGCCGGATGGGCCGCCTCGACCCTCCGGGGCGAGGCCGGCGCCGAGTGGCTCCGCGTTCTCCCCGACGAAGGCGCCGCGGGCCGTCTCGCGCAATACCTGGCGCAGGGGGGCGACATCATTTCGCAGATTTCGCTCTACGAACTCTACATGGAGCGCGCCATCCTCGCGCTTGAGCGGCGCGATGGCGCGACGCTCGCGTCGCTGAGCGAGGCCGCGGACGCCGGCGCGTTCGGAGACCTCACCGGCACGCTCGCCCCGAGCTTCAGCAATCTCCTGCGCTCGCTCGAGCGCGGCGACACGCTGCTCGCCTCGCTCCGAGAGTCTCTCGCGCGATGAGCACCGAAGGCGGCGACACCAACCTCACCGCCCTCCTCCGGCGAACCCGCCGGGGCGACGAGGCCGCGGCACGCGAACTCCTCGCGCGTCTCGGCCCGTCGCTGCGTCTCTACGCGCGCTCCATCCTCCGCGACGCACAACTCGCCGAGGACGCCGCCCAGGCCGCCCTCGTCTCCCTCTTCGATACCCCCGTTCGCGAGGTCGACAGCGTCCGCGACGCGCAGGCGTGGCTGCTGACGCTGACCAGGCGGCGCGCGGTCTCGATGCTGCGCACGCGTGCGCGCGGCGCGAGGCGCGACGCGTCACACCGCTCGGCGTCGCTCACGCTCGTCGGGGCCGACGCCGACCACGATCTGGCCGCGCTGCGCGGCGCGATCGTCTCGCTCCCTCGCAAGATGCGCGAAGCGGTCGCCCTCACCCACGCCTGCGGCCTCAGCATCGACCGCGCCGCCGAGGCCATGGGCGCCAGCCGCAACAGCGTCGCGTGGTGGCGACGCGAGGCCCACGCCCGGCTCCGCGCCGCCCTCGACCCGGATACAACCCCGCCCCGCGCTCTGGAGCACACCGATCATGCCTGACGAACGACTCGACACCCTGCTCCACGCGTGGGCCGAGGACGAACGCGCCGCGCCGCTCGCGGGCGATGCATTCCTGTCGCGCGTGCGAGCCGAGCGATCGCGACGGCGCGCCGTCGTGCTCGGCACAGTCGGCGCGGGCTTCGCGCTGGCCGCGTCGCTGGCGATCGTCGCGTGGCTCGGTTTCAGCGCGCCCGCTGCGTCTCCTCCGTCGGATCACCAACGCGCCGACGCGCCGCTCTCTCCGTCGGAGCCCGCGCAGCCCGTCGTCGTCGCCGCGTCCTGGATCGAGCCCTCCGAGTCGACGATGGCCAACCTCTGGCGACTCAACGAATCCCGCGGCCTCGACGACCTCATCCTCCCCCGCGCCGACAGCGTCGCCTGGACACGCACCGTCAGCCCCCTCGGTAACTGAACGCAACACCATCCGGGCGCCACTGTCGGCTTGCCGACAGTGCTCTCTCTTCTACTCCACCTCTGCTTTCAGATCGAGCATTGGAGAAGCGGTAGCACTGTCGGCAAGCCGACAGCGGCACCCAGAAAACCCTCTCTTCAACTCTCTCCCCCTCCGCGCCCTCCGCGTCCTCTGCGGTGAATCTCTTCTCTCCGCTCAGCGAGCGTACATCGACCCGCCCAGTTTGCTCAGCCGGTTGTTCACATACAGGAACTCCAGCGCGAGTTCCCCCGCGCACGCCAGGTCCTGCTCGTTGGACGGGTCCATGCCGGCCTTCTTCGCGATCGTCTTCGCCGCCGAGAGCAGGCCCTCGACATGCTCCATCGACGCGATCGCGTCCGACGCCGAGATGTCGTCGCCCAGTTGCAGGCGCATGCCCTTCGTGAACCCCTCGGTGATCGTGTCCACCTCGCTCAGCGGCATCAGGCGCGAGACCACGCGCTTCACCGCCTCGCCCAGCAGCGCCTCGATCAGACGGTCCTCCGTCGACTTCCCGTCGCCCGACGCGCCGTCTTCCGACAACATCAGTTCGATCTTGCCGCGGCACGCCGCCGGCAGATACCCCGTGTCGCAGATCCGCGGCACGACCTCGCCCTCGCCGGTCGAGAGCGCCCGGCGCTCCGCCGCCGAGATCAGCGACTCCAGCAGCGCGATCGACGCGCGCACCGACACGCCCGACGCCTGGTTGATGTGCGACGACTTCCTCGCCTGCGACACCGTCTCTTCCAGGATCTCGTGCATCACCGCCGGCACGCGCACCCGCGCGCCCTCACGCTCCACGAACGCGTTCTCGCGCGTGATCCGCATCGCCTCCTTCGTATCGCTCGGGTAGTGCGTGCGCACCACCGACCCGATGCGGTCCTTCAGCGGCGTCACGATCCTTCCGCGGTTCGTGTAGTCCTCCGGGTTCGCCGAGAACATCAGGCACACATCCAGATTCAGACGCACCGGGTACCCGCGGATCTGGATGTCGCGCTCCTCCAGCACATTGAACAGCGCCACCTGGATCCGCGGCGCCAGGTCGGGCAACTCGTTGATCACGAAGATCCCCCGGTTCGCGCGCGGGATCAGCCCGAAGTGCATCGAACGCTCATCCGCCAGCGTGTAGCCCTGCGCGTGCTTGATGATGTCGATGTCGCCGATCAGGTCCGCGACCGTCACATCCGGCGTCGCGAGTTTCTCGAGGTACCGCTCCGAGCGGTGCAGCCAGCGCACCGGCGTCGAATCGCCCAGCGCCGCGACGGCGTCGCGACCGGTCAGCGTCACCGGCGCGACGGGGTCGTCGGGCAGTTCGCAGCCCTCGGCGGCGATGATCGGGACCCACTCGTCGAGCAGGTTCACCATCGCGCGCAGGATGCGCGTCTTGGCCTGCCCTCGCAGCCCCAGCAGCAGCGTGTCGTGCTGCGCGAGGATCGCGTCGATCACCGCCGGCACGACGGTGCGCTCGTAGCCCACGATCCCCGGGAAGATTGATCGCTTCTCGCGCAGGGCCGCGATGGTGTTCTCGCGCAGTTCCGCTTTCACCGAGCGGGGGCGATACCCCGACGCCCGGAGTTCCCCCAGTGTGCTGATCGGCGGGGATGACGCGTCGGGATGCTCGGGAGGGGGCGTCATGGCTGCCTTTGGCTCGGTGGGGGATGGGCCGGAGAACGCACGCAGACGCCGCGGGACGCCTGATAACCTGACGGTAGGGGTCGGTTCCGGGGTCGGTAAAGCCAGACATGCGGCGGGGCTTGGCCGCTTCTCTCCGGACCAGCGCCACCCGCGCGAAACCCTGATGGACGCGCCGGGCGCAGGGGCGATACACTTGTTCCGGTGGCGTCAAGCCCGGTTCGGACCTCGCGAATCGGTCGATGATGGATGGATGCACGCTTCGCCTGCGCCCCGGCGCAGGGAGGAGGCCGACGATGGGACTCGACTTCGCGATCGACGAACTGACGGCGACCGGCTGGTCGGCGATGGACACCACCGGGTGCCAGCACACCGCCGAGGGTCGCGTCTATCCCGGGCTGCTGCGCGTCCAGCGAGAGTTCGCCGCGGCGGGCTTCGAACTGTCCATCCGCTTCGTGCAGCTCTTCGATTGCTATCGCGCCGAATGGCGCGACGCGCAGGGCGCCCCGGCGGGCGCCGTCGTGGGCGGCAGCGAGTCCGAGGCCGCGGTCTACGCGCTGGCCCAACTCCGTCGCCTGTCGACCGGCGTGAAGGCCTGAGCGGGACGCCCGCGGCACGACGCCCGCCGGCGCCCCCGGGGGCCGAGGGATTGACCACCGGCGTGGTCGGTCGTACCGTTGCCTCTCCCGGAAATGAGACCGGGAGCGGCGGCCATCCAGCCGCCGGACCGACAAGCCCGGCCCCATCGTCTAGCCTGGTCTAGGACGCCAGGTTCTCATCCTGGAAACCGGGGTTCGAATCCCCGTGGGGTCATTACGGCCGAGACACGCGAGCCAATAACGGCGGCCCGCAGGAGCGATCCTGGGGGCCGCGTGTCGTTTTGGGGTGACGCACCGTATCTCGCGGCGCATGACGCGCGAACGGACTCTGGTACGATCCGGCGCTCGGGACATGGGTCACGACGGAGAGTATCAACAACCCGTACGGCTCGAAGGGGACACCGTATCATCAGCGGAAAGTTGACGAACTGGAAGCGAGCGAAGGACGAGTAGCTGCATGCCTGAAATCGAGTTCGTTCTCACGGAAACTCAGCAGTACGGCATGATTGAGTTCATCCTTCAGATGGGAGGACGGTTTCTCGTTGTGCCGTACGGCCACACTGTCCCGCAGTTCCCAGTGCTGACAAGCGCCGACGAAGTGCTTTCCTATCGCGGCAGAGCCATTGGGCCATTTAATGTTCTGTCTGATTTGTATACAATAACAAATCCGGTTACTTATCTTGTAAATAATATTCATTTCGGGCCAATGTACTCCGCCGCGTCTCGGTCGTGGGGGCCGGTTATTGAGATAAGTCTTTCGCAAGGTGTGGCGACGGCCGCGCAGCGGACTGTCGGCTTCGCGTCCTACTATCCGACCTACTTTATCAACGATGTGGAAGAGCGTCCGCCGTTGAGTCTGAGAAAGTTTTATTCTCAGATTAGAAGCTGGGTAGTAGCCCGATCCTTTCCTGTTCGGGAGCGAAGTTGTGGCAGGAAGATGTTTATTGACAACGAGTATTCTAGGGTTGTGCTTGATGATTTAATTGGGTGGGGCAGCTGGGTGAGATAGAGGAGAATCGTGTTAGGCTCTTGTGTCGGAACACGACAGCCTGCCCGACGGCGCGTTCACGCAGGACGAGCGGGCCGCGCTGGCCGCGGCCCAGAGCGACCCCACGGTTGCGCTGGTCCAGCAACGCCTCGACGCCAACCTCGCGGGTGTTCAGGCGGCATGGCTCCAGTTCATGCAGCAGCACGCCGCGGCGGAGTGAGCGTTCTCTCCTTCTTCCGGGCGCGCCCCGCCCCGATGTCGCCCCTCTTCCCGTGGGGTCCCACTCCGGGACCCCCATGGAAAGGAGCAGGGCGATGCAACGCACCTCATCTCACGGTGTCGGGTCTTTCCTCAAAGTCGTTGGCGCGGCGGCGGTTGTCGCGTTCGCGAGCGGCGGCGTCTGCTCGGCGCAGACCACATGGACCGCCGGCAGCACGGTCACCCTCACCGCGACCTTCACGGTTACGGACACGCTCATCATCGAGCCGGGCGTCACGGTGCGCATGGGCACGGACGCCGCGTTCGTCGTCGGGCCCACGGGCACGCTGCTGGTCAACGGCACGCCGGGGACGCCGGTGCGCTTCCAGCCCCAAGGGAGCTCCTGGGTCGGCCTGCGTTTCGAGCCTGGGTCCGACGGCGAGATCACCGGCGCGCTCATCGAGCGTTTCCGCGAGAACGGCATCGAGATCATCGACGCGTCGCCCGTGATCCAGAACAGCACGATCCGCCAGCTCGGCCCGCTCTTCCAGGTCGTCTCCAGCCCGAGCGGGATCCGCGTGCGCGGCGGCGACGCCAGCCCGATCATCCTTGGCTGCACGATCGAGAGCATCGTTGGGTCTCCGGGCTCGATGGGCTCGACGGGTTCGTTCGGCACGGCCGGCAGCCCGGGCGCAGACGGAGAACTCTTCTCACCCCACGGCTCCATGGGCGGGAGCGGTTCACCTGGCGGCGGTGGCGGGACTGGCGGCGAGGGCCGCGCCGCGTACGGCATCCTCGTGTCCCAGGGCGCGCGCGCGACCATCGGCTACAACACCATCCGCAACATCCGGGGCGGCGTCGGCGGGACCGGCGGCGTCGGCGGCACGGGCGGGGGCGGCGGGCGTGGCGGCCATGGCCTGAACGGTCTCACCAGCGGTGGCAACGGCGGGACCGGCGGAGCTCCCGGCTTCGGCGGGCCGGGAGGCATCGGCGGCGTCGGCGGCCGGGCGGAAGCGATCAGGATCGAGTCCGCGACCGACGATCTCTACGCCTTCCAGAATCTCATCTACAACATCGAAGCGGGCGCCGGTGGAACCGGCGGCAGGAAGGGCAACGGCGGGCGGGGCGGCGACGGCGGCAGAGGCGGGAACTGCACGGGCCTCTTCTGCACAGCCGGCAACGGCGGGTCGGCGCGCAACGGAGGAAGCGCAGGCAACCTGGGCGGAACCGGCGGCGCCGGCGGGCAGGTCGCGGCGCTCGGCGCGTTCAACAACAGCCAGATCGTCTCGTTCGTGAACAACACCGTCGCCGACATGCTGCCGGGCGCAGGCGGCAGCGGCGGCCAGGGCGGCAGCGGCGGCCCGGGCGGCTTCGGCGGCGCAGGGGGGACCGCGCCCTCGGGCGGAACCAACGGATCGAGCGGGAGCAATGGGTCAACCGGTTCGAACTCATCCCCGGCTGGTCCCGGCGCAGGCAGCCTGAGGACCGGCGTCCTCGCAAACGGAAACGGCGCTCATGTTGAAGCGTTCAACAACATCTTCGCGCTGGGCGCCTCCGGCAGCGGCATCGTGTTCCGGTCGGAGTCCGGCGCGCTGATCACCATCGACTACAACAACTACTCCAGCACCCCGCTCTCCAGCGGTTCCGTGGTCATCGGGTCGAGCAATCGCTTCGGTAACCCGCAGTTCATCGATCAATCGGCAGGGAACTTCCGGCTCACCACCGCCAGCCCCGGCGTCGACGCCGGGAGCAACGCGCTGGTCCCGCCCGACTTCCTCGATCTCAACGGCAACGCCGACACGACCGAGCCGATCCCCTTCGATCTCGACGGCAACCCGCGCATCGCGCCGAGCGCGCCCGGGGGCGTCGCGACCGTGGACATGGGCGCGTACGAAGGCGTCTTCACCACGCAGATCTATCGAAGGGAAGCCGCCGCGTGGATGGCCGCCGCGCCGTCCGAGGCGTACGCCTTCGACGAGTTCTTCCCCGGCTTCGCCGACGCAGGCGGCTGCCTGGTGGGCGACCCTTCGGGTCCCGTCGTGATCGCGCTCGACGGCGGCACGCTGACAGTGTCGTCGTTCCAGGGGACGAACCCCGTGTGCGCGATCACCGACGCTTCGGGCGCCCCGGCGGTGTCCGATGCGAATCTCGACAATTCCGCCGGCAACGGGCTCGTGGTGTTCGAGTTCGACCCGCCGGTGACGGGGTTCTACACCTACTTCGGCTCGCTCGCGAGCGGAGCGATCGCCACGATGGACCTCTTCATCGACGAGGGCCCCGAACTCGCGTTCCTGCAGTCGATCACGACGCTGCCGAGCACCAACGCCATCCTGGCCGGCGGTCTGGGCTTCAGGTCCGCGATCCCTGTCCGGCGCGTCGAAGTCACGACCACCGAGTTCGGCGCCGTGGCGATCGGCGCGTTCGTCGGGCTCGTGGGCAGTGAGACCTCGCTCGGGACCGTCGAGATCGACGGGTACAGCGGGCCGAGCGGTTCGATCGTGCAGTACGACTTCGCGTGCGCCTTCGTCCCGCGCGCGTCGTGCGCGCCGGATGTGACCGGCGACGGCCAGGTGAACTTCGCCGACCTCAACGCGGTGCTCACCGCGTTCGGGCAGACTGGCGACGACCTCCCGGCCGACACGAACGACGACGGCGTGGTGAATTTCACCGACCTGAACGCCGTCCTCGGCGCGTTCGGGACCGACTGCCCGTCCTGAGCGCATCGGAGCGTCGAAACTCGTACACCAAAGTGACGCCGGGGTCGCGATCTGCGACCCCGGCGTTGTGCGTTCAGGGCCCGACGCCGCGGCCCGTACAAAATCCAAAATCACCAAGGCCGGGCGGCGCCCCGATCTCCCGCTCGTGCGCCTTGACACTGCGACAAACCCTGATAGAGTATTTGTAGGTATAAATGCACGAATACTAAGAAATGGCCGATGATGAGCCCGTGAATGGGGATCAGCCATGCGTGACCTTCGCCAGAACGACAATCGTGACGCTCGCCGGGCCGCGAGAGGGGCGGCGTCGGGTTTGGGCACTGGGGTCGGATCCGACCCGTTCCGGGGTCGCGCGCTGGGGATGGGCGTGATGCTCACGCTGACACTCCCGGCGATTCTGACCCTGATGGTGTCGGTGACGCCCGAGCCGCCTCGCGACCCGACGCTGGTCTGGGCGAAGTCGCTGGGCGTTGCGCCGGCGACGCTTCTGGAGGGTCGCACGGTCTACGCGAGTTCGTGCGCCGTCTGCCACGGCGCCGACGCGCAGGGCGTGGCGCGTCTGGGCAAGCCGCTGCGCAACAGCTCGTTCGTGCAGGAGCATTCCGACGACGACCTGCTGGGCGTCATCGCCGACGGTCGCCTGCCCGATGATCCGCTGAACACGACGGGCGCCGTGATGCCGGCGCGCGGGGCGCGTGGCCTCAGCGACGCGCAGATGCGCAGCGTGGTGGCCTACCTGCGCACGCTGCAGGAGCCGGGTGCGCCGACGGTGTCGCTCGAGCAGTGGATCGTCGCGACAGGCGGGAGCGCCGAAGCGACCGGCGTCGGTCGCGCCGGCGGCGTCGGTCACGACGCGTTCCTCGCGTCGTGTTCCGCGTGCCACGGGCCGCGCGGCGAGGGGCTCGACGGGCTGGGCAAAGCGCTCGTCGGGAGCGACTTCATCGGGACCAGATCCGATCCCGAACTCATCGCGTTCATCAAGACGGGGCGCCCCATCTGGGACCCGGACAACACGAGCGGGCTCGACATGCCCCCCAAGGGCGGGAACCCGGCGATCACCGACGAGCAGCTCGAATCGATCGTGAAATACATCCGCACGCTGCACGCCGAGTCGGGTCGCTGACCCGCGCGGCGGCGGCACGCCGAAAGGAAGGCGCGCCATGAGACTGGACGGAAAGACGAGGAACGGTTGGATCGTCGCGGCGGTCGTCGCCGCGGGTCTGGCGTCGGGAGTGTCGGCGCAGTCGATGAACGATGTGCAGCGCGTGGCGCGCGAGCGCGGGCTGTCGACGACGGACCTGCTCGCCGCCGCGAAGACCTACACACCCAGCGGGATGAAGGACCCGTTCGTCATCTTCGCGTCGGGAGGCCACAGCGGGCAGGTGCATGTCATCGGCGCGCCCTCGATGCGCCTGCTGCGCACGATCGCGGTCTTCACGCCCGAGCCCTGGCAGGGGTGGGGCTACGGCGTGGGCAACGACGTGCTCGCCGGCGGCGACGTGCTCGGGAAGCCCAACCTGTGGGGCGACACGCACCACCCGGCGCTCTCCGAGACCAACGGCGACTACGACGGGCAATGGCTTTTCATCAACGACAAGATCAACGCGCGCGTCGCGGTGATCGACCTGCGCGACTTCGAGACCAAGCAGATCCTCAAAAACCCGCTCACGGTCAGCAACCACGGGCTCTGCGTCACCCCCAACACCGAGTACGTGATCGAGAGCTCGCAGTACGGCGCGCCGATGGGCTTCGAATACGCCCCGATCGCGTCCTACAAGGACACGCACCGCGGGTCGGTGATCTTCTGGAAGTTCGATCGCCGCAAGGGGCGCATCGATCCGGACCAGTCCTTCGCCCTCGAGCTGCCCCCGTACTGGCAGGACCTCGTCGACGCCGGCAAACTCGCCAGCGACGGGTACCTGTTCCTCAACTCGCTGAACACAGAACTCGCGACGGGCGGCATCCAGGACAAGAAACCGCCCTTCGAGGCGGGCGTGAGCCGCAACGCGACGGACTACATGCACATCGTCGACTGGAAGAAAGCCGAGGCCGCGTTCAAGGCAGGCAAGGCCGAGCCGATGGGCGGCTTCCCCGTGCTGTCGCTGCGCACCGCGATGGAGCAGGGCATCCTCTACCTGACGCCCGAGCCGCGCAGCCCGCACGGCGTGGATGTCGCGCCCAGGGGCGACTTCATCGTCGTCTCGGGCAAGCTCGATCCGCACGTCACCGTCTATTCCTTCGAGAAGATCAAACGCGCCATCGAGACGAAGAAGTTCTCGGGGTCTGACGCGTACGGCATCCCGATCCTCGACTTCGACTCGGTGGTTGAAGCCCGCATCGAGCTTGGCCTCGGGCCCTTGCACACGCAGTTCGGCAATGACGGATACGCGTACACCTCGCTCTTCCTCGATTCGGCCGTCGCCCGCTGGTCGATGGGCGGCGAATACGGCAAGGCCACGCCCGAGCCGGACTGGACGCTCGTGCACAAGACGCCGGTCCACTACAACGTCGGCCACATCGGCGCGGTGCACGGCGACACCGTGAACCCGCTCGGCGGCTACCTGGTCGCGTTCAACAAGTGGTCGGTCGACCGCTTCCTGCACCCCGGCCCGCTGCTCGCGCAGAACTTCCAGCTGATCGACATCTCGGCGAAGGGCGCGGCCATGCCCGTCATCTACGACATGCCCGTCGGCTTCGGCGAGCCGCACTACGCGCAGATCATCAAGGCCGATCTTCTGAAACCATGGAGCGTCTACCCGGAGGTCGGCTGGAACCCGCACACGCAGTCGCTCGACCCGATGGCGCCGAAGAAGGGCCAGGAGCGTGTCGTGCGCACCGGCGACACGGTCGAGGTCCATATGACCGCGGTGCGCAGCCACTTCAACCCCGAGCACATCACCGTGAAGCAGGGCGACAAGGTCGTCTGGCGCATCACGAACCTCGAGCGCGCCGTCGACGCGACGCACGGCTTCGCGGTGCCGGCGTACAACATCTCGGTCAGTCTCGAGCCGGGCGAGACCGTGAGACTCGAGTTCATCGCCGACACGCCGGGAACCTTCCCGTTCTACTGCTCTGAGTTCTGCTCCGCGCTCCATCTGGAGATGATGGGGTACTTCATGGTCGAACCCAGGTGAATCCCTTCGCCGCGCCCGGCGTGGACACGCGCCGGGGCGGATTCCGCGCCGACGAACGCGCCGCGCGCATCCACGAACCGAAAGGCGCCGCCGTGAAACCGACGCTCCTCGACCGCATCCTGGGCCCCCGTGTCGACCCCGCGGAGCGGTCCGCCCATTCCCTGCGGTACGGCGCTCCAGGGTTCCTGCTGCTGACGGCGCGGGTGCTGCTGCTCGTGTCGCTCTTTCTGCCGTACTGGCACATGGAGCTGCACGCCCCGCAGTACCCCGAGAATCTGCGTCTGATCGCGTACCTGAATCACCTCTCGGGCGATGTCGTGGAGATCGACGGGCTGAACCACTACATCGGCATGCGCTCGCTCGAAGAGGCCGCGCAGTTCGAGCGCAGCGTCGGCGTGTACGCGATGATCGCGATGGTCGTGATGCTCGAACTGAGCGCGTACCTCCACACGAGATGGGCCGCGGCGCTGGCAGTCCCGGTCATTCTCTTCCCGGGCGTGTTCCTGCTCGACCTGCACCTCTGGATGCGCCACTTCGGGACCAACCTCGACCCGCACGCGCCGCTTTCGTCGGCGATCCAGCCCTTCGTGCCCCCGATCCTCGGCACGGGCCTCGTCGGCCAGTTCAAGACGGTCGCGTGGCCCGGTGGGGGTCTGCTCCTGGCGGCGGCGGCGTCCGTCACCATCGTCGTCGCGCTGTTCTTCCATCGGCGCGCCTACCTCCCGCTCGTCAAGGCCATGAGGGACGCATGAAACCCGCGCTCGTCATCCTGGCGATCGCGCTGCTCGCGTCGCCTTCCAGCGCGCAAACCGCCCGGCCGACCAGCGACATCGCGGCCCTGATCGCTGACGCGGCGCCGGGCGACCGCGTGCTCGTCCCCGCCGGTCTCTACGCCGGCACGCTCGTCGTCGACCGGCCGATCGTGCTCGACGGGGCAGGCCGGGTCGAGATCGACGGGCTGGGCGCCGACGCCGTGGTCGTGCTCAATTCCGAAGGCGTCACCTTCCGCGGATTCACGGTGCGGAACACCGCGTCGGGCATCGATCGCGAGCCGGCCGCCATCCGCGCCGAGACCGGACCCGTCGTGATCGAGGACAACATCGTCGAGGACGCGCTCTTCGGCATCGATCTGCGCACCGCGCCGGGGTCCGTCGTCCGACGCAACCGTGTGTCGGGCAAGCCGCTCGGCCCCGAGCGCAGAGGCGACGCGATCCGCCTGTGGTGGAGCGCCGACAGCGTGGTCGAGGACAACGACGTCTCCGACAGCCGCGACGTGGTCTTCTGGTACTCCGAGGGCATGAGCGTCGCGCGCAACCGCGTGCGCGGCAGCAGGTACGGGCTGCACTTCATGTACAGCCACGACACCACGCTCCGCGACAACACGCTGACGGCCAACTCCGTCGGCGTGTACCTGATGTACAGCAAGGGCATCACGCTCGAAGGCAACACCATCGTCAACAACCGCGGCGCCAGCGGCTACGGCATCGGGCTCAAGGACTGCGACGCCATCGTCATCGAACACAACGCGCTGCTGGCCAACCGCGTCGGGCTGTACATCGACAACAGCCCGTCGTCGATCGATTCGACAGGGTCCGTGCGGGGCAATCTCATCGCCTACAACCAGACGGGCGTCGTGGCGACCCCGAACACCCACGACAACGTGTTCACCGGCAACGTCTTCCTCGACAACGAGGAGCAGGTGTCGGTTCACGGGCGCGGCTCGCTGACCCTCAACCGCTTCTCGGAGGGCGGCGTGGGCAACTTCTGGTCGGACTACGCCGGCTTCGACGCCGACAACGACGGCGTGGGCGACCTTGCGTACGAGCCGCGGAGTCTCTTCGAATCGCTCCTCGCGCGCGAGCCGAATCTCCGCATCCTGCAGCACAGCCCGGCGCAGCAGACCGTCGAGTTCACGGCGCGGATGCTGCCCGAAGTCCGACCCGAGCCCAAACTCATCGACGAGCACCCGCTCGCGCGCCCGCCGCAGCTCGAATTCGGTGATCCCGAAGACCCGCGTGCGCGAGGCCCGATGTTCGCGCTCGGCGTCTCGCTCTTCGCGATCGCGTGCGGCGTGGCGCTCTGGCTCGCTCGCGACAACGCGGCGCTCGGAACACAGGGGAGGGTCAGCGCATGATCGTCGCACACCATGTCACCAAGCGGTTCCGACGCGCTGTCGCGGTCGACGACGCCTCGTTCGAGCTGGAGGCCGGACGGGCCCTGGCGCTGTGGGGCAGCAACGGCGCCGGCAAGACCACGCTGATCCGATGCATCCTCGGCGTGTTCCGGTTCCACGGGAGCATCTCGATCGCCGGCGTCGATGTGCGCCGACGCGGCCGCGCCGCTCGCGCGCTCGTCGGGTATGTCCCGCAGGAACTCTCTTTCCACGACGACACCCGCCTCGGGAGCGCGATCGCGTTCTTCGCGCAACTCCGGGGCGTCAGCGTGGACCGGGCGGTCGAAGCCCTCGGGGCCGTCAATCTGCAGGGCCATCAGCGCAAACGCGTCCGCGACCTCTCGGGCGGAATGAAGCAGCGCCTCGCGCTCGCTGTGGCGCTCGTCTCCGACCCGCCGGTCATCGTGCTCGACGAACCGACCTCCAACCTCGACGCCTCGGGGCGCGACGATGTGATGGAAGCACTCCGGGGTCTGAAGTCGCGAGGCAAGACGATCGTGTTCGCCTCGCACCGTCCAGAAGAGGTCGCGTCGCTGGCCGATCGCGTGCTGGTCATGGAGAAGGGGCGCATCGCCGCCGACCGCGGCCCGCGCGACATGTGGGGCGAGCACGGGCACACCCGACGCATCCGCCTGCGTGTGTCGTCGGACTCGCTGGACGTCGCCTACGCGACGCTGCGACACGCCGGCGTCGACGCCCATCTCAACGGGAACGGCCTGTGCGTCACGACGTCGAGCGACCGCAAGGCGACCCCGATCCAGGTGCTCGCTCGCGCCTCGATCGAGGTGCGTGACTTCGAGTTCCTCGACGACCACGACGCGAAGGAGGCTGGATCATGAGCACCCTCGCCCCTGCGCCCACGCCGCTGACCGAGCGTTCTCGTCACCCGCTCGCCTGCACCGCGCTGCTGGCCCGCCGGGAGTTCCGCGACGCGCTCTCGAGCCGCTGGTTCATTCTGTACGCGTTCGCGTTCGCGGCGCTGTCGGTCGCGGTCTCGTTCCTCTCGCTCGCCGGGACGGGCTCCTTCGGCTTCGCCGGGTTCGGAAAGACCGCCGCCGGGCTGCTGAACCTCATCATGCTGGTCGTGCCCCTGATGGCGCTGACAGCGGGGGCGGGCACGATCGCCGGGGAGCGCGAGCGCGGGACGCTGCTGTACCTGGTTGCGCAGCCCGTGTCGCGCACGGAGATCTTTCTCGGCAAGTTCATCGGGCTCGCGCTGGCGCTGTGGTGCGCGCTGCTCTTCGGCTTCGGGCTCAGCGCGATCGCGCTCGCGATCCGGACGGGCGCCGTCGGCATCGGCGCATTCGCGACGCTCGTGGGCGTCACCTGCGCGCTCGCGTGCTCCATGCTCGCCGTCGGGATGCTCGTCTCGGCGCTCTCGCGCCGTTCCGGCGTCGCGACGGGCGTCTCGCTGTTCGCGTGGCTCGTGCTCGTGTTCGTGAGCGATCTGGGCCTCATGGCGAGCTCGCTCATCTTCCGGTTGAGGGTGCAGGAGGTCTTCGCCCTCGCGATCGTCAACCCGCTCCAGGCGTTCAAGATGAGCGTCGTCATCGCGATGAACGGCTCGCTCGATGTGCTCGGCCCCGTGGGCGTGTATTCGACCCAGGCCTTCGGGCACGCGCTCCCCTGGATGCTCGCCGGCGTGCTCGCCGCGTGGACCGTGCTCCCGCTCATGCTCGCGACCGTCGTCTTCTCACGGAGATCCGCGCCATGAACTGTCTGAGAATGACCGCCGCGCTCCTGGCGCTCGGCGCGCTCGCCGGGTGTCGTCAGGCAGATCCCAACGCGCCGCCGGCCATCGTCTACGGCGAGTCGACCTGCGTCGAATGCGGCATGATCATCAGCGACGACCGGTTCGGCGTGGCGACCGTCATCGCTGGCGACAGGGGCAACGAGACGCTCCTGTTCGACGACTTCAACTGCCAGTTCAATCTGGAGAACAGCCGGGGGAACCTCGTCGTGGTCCGACGCTGGGCGCGCGATCACGGCACGCGCGCGTGGATCGACGCCGACTCGGCGCGGTTCGTCCTCGCGCGGTCCCTACGCACACCGATGGGATCACACCTCGCCGCGTTCAAGGACGGCGCAGACGCGGCGGCCTTTGCAAGGCAGCACGACGGCGAGGTGATCGATCTCGAGCACGCGCGTGCGGCGGTCTCAGGGCGGTGACGACGCCCCCCGCGCCGTCGACGCCGCATCGCCGCGCCGGAATACGCGCCAATCGAACGCGTCGATAAGCGCCGTCACCACGCGGTGCGTCGGTGTCGCGACGCCGACGCGCTCGGCGTGCGCTGTCACCTGCCGGTTGAGCTGGCCGACCTCGCTCGGGCGCCCCTCGCGGATGTCCTCGACCATGCTGGGCGTGTGCGCCCGCGCGGACTCGATCATCGCCCACAGACGGTCCCGCGCGTCATCGCCCAGGTCGATGCCCTCGGCCTGCGCCACGCCCAGCCCCTCGTCCAGCAACGACTCGACCACACTGCGCGCCGGCGAGTCGAGCGTCTCGCCCACCGAGTTGTCCGTGAGCGCCGCGACCGGGTTCACCGAGGCGTTGATCAGGCCCTTCGTCCACACGAACGGCTCGATATTGTCCACGTCCTGGGCGTCGAGCCCGCCGGCGCTCATCCGGGCCGCCAGCGCGCGGCAGGCCGGGGCGTGCGCCGGGTCGAGACGACCGATGCGGTGGGGGGGACGCGTCATCGTGACCTCGACCGCGCCGTCGGGCGCGATGCGCGCGCCGTAGTTCAGCACCATCCTCAGCACTCGCGGATCGCCCAGGTGCTCCATGAGTTGCCGCCCGCTCTCGATCCCGTTCTGGAAACTCACCACGAACGGCGTGGCGCCCTCGGGCCCGAGCCGGTGCAGCACGGGGCGCAGCTCGCCCGCGACCTGCGCGATCGCGCTGGTCTTGGTCGCCACGAACACCGCGTGCACCGGGCCGCAATCCGCGAGCCGGGCGATCGAGGGAACGATGTCCGGGTCCGCGTGCGCGCTGCCCAGCCCACGCACCGTGGCGCCCTGTCTTCGGATGCGATCGGCGAGGGCCGGGTCGCGGCAGACGAGCGTGACCGGCCCTGACGCGCCGAGGGCTGCGGCAAGACTCAGGCCCATCGCGCCTGCGCCGATCACGCCGACGCGTCCGTGCTTCAGATTCGGTTGTTCGTCCAACGCCGGGGTCTCCGTCGGCACAAAGTCATCAGCGCGCCGGGGCCCCCGGCGCGACCGGATCACGCCGTTGCTTCTCGAGCGCGAGCGCGCGGGGAAAGAGCACATTGTTTTCTTTGTGGACATGCTCGTGCATGTCGCGCTCGAACGCGCCCAGCGAGTCTAGCAGCACCCTCCAGGTGGTGCAGGCCCGCTCGGGCGGGGTGAACCCGTCTGTCGCGGCGCGAAGGAACGCGAGCGCGTTCCCGGCGTGCGTGTGCTCGGACTCCAGATGCTCCAGCGTCTCTCGCAACGACACGGGCGCAGCGCCGGTCGCGACGCCCGTCTCGAGATCGCGAACCATCGGGAACAGCACGCGCTCCTCCGTCATCATGTGACGCTCGAGCTCGTCTCGCATCGCGACGAAGACCCGGCGGACCTCGGCGAGGCGAGGGTCGCGGTCCCCGTGCGACCGGAGGACTTTCTCGGTCAGGCGGTCGAGACGCGGGAGCTCGGCGCGAAGGTGCGCGTGATGCGTCTGCTCGATGTCGGCTATGAGTTCCGCGAGGGGCATCCCCGACGGATCGCGTCTACGGGCGCCGGGCCTGGCGTCCTCCTCGGCGAGGAGCGCGACGGCGTGTTCAAGCTCGACGCCGCGCGCGGCGCACGCGTCGGCCAGAGTCCGCTTGCCGCCGCAGCAGTAGTCGATGCCCAGGCGCTCGAGCGCCCTGGCGCGCGAAGGGTTCTGGACGACGAGGGTTCCAACTGGGGTCGCGCCGAGCGGTTCGTGTCCTGACATGGCTGGCTCCCAACAGGAAAGGCGAATTAAGATAATCAGTCTATCGATGCATTCTTGACATGTATCTACCCGATATCTAGTGTCTCGCCCACGCGCCCTCGAGCCGGGCGCGTCCAGGAGATGCACCTATGTCCAGTCTGTACCAGCAGTTGGGTGGTTCCGCGGCGATCGACCAGGCGGTCGACATCTTCTATAGGAAGATGCTGTCCGATGACCGGGTCGCCGGTTTCTTTGACGACGTCGACATGGAGCGTCAGGCCGCCAAGCAGAAGGGCTTCCTCACGATGGTGCTCGGCGGGCCGCACGCGTACACCGGCAAGAGCATGCGCGAGGGCCACCGGCACCTGATCGCGCGCGGGTTGAACGACTCGCACGTGGACATCGTGCTCGAGCATCTGGGGCAGACGCTTCGCGAGCTCGGGGCTCGCGAGGACCAGATCGCCGAGGTCGCCGCGCTCGCGAATTCGGTCCGAGACGACGTGCTCGACCGCTGACGAGCGCGTGAGCGCCGAGAGACGCACCATGCCGACCATTACCTATGAGGGGCGCGCCATCGAGGCCTCGCCGGGCGAGCCGGTGCTCGAGGCGATGCTCCGCGCCGGGGAGCCCGTCGCCTCTTCGTGCAAATCGGGTGTCTGCCGGTGCTGCATGATGCGCGCGATCGACGGGACGCCCGACGGCGCGTCGCAGGCCGGGCTGCCTCAGGCGCTGCGCGAGAAGGGGTTCTTTCTGCCCTGCGTCTGCCGCGCGACGGGCGATATGACCGTCGCGAAGCCGACGGACGCGATCGCGTCCGCGCATGCGCGGATTGAGCGCGTCGAGTCGGCGGGGCGCGATGTCGTCCGCGTGTTTGTGCGCACCGATGCGCCCTTCGAGTACAGGCCCGGGCAGTTCGTGAACCTCGTCCGCGCCGACGGCCTGACGCGCAGCTACTCGGTCGCGAGCACGCCCTCCGACGACGGCGCGCTCGAGTTTCATGTCCGTCGCATCCCCGGCGGGCGCATGAGCTCGTGGCTCTTCGACGGCGCTCGCGCGGGAGACCCGGTCGAGGTCCGCGGCCCGTACGGGGATTGTCACTACCAGTCGCCCGACCCGGCGGAGGAGATCGTCCTGGTCGGCGTCGGCACGGGGCTCGCCCCGCTCCTGGGGGTGATGCGCGACGCGATCCTTCGCGGCCATCGGGGGCCCATCACCCTCTTCCACGGCGCCAGGGACGCCGGCGGGCTCTACTTCGTCGACGAACTGCGCGACATCGAGCGCACGCGCCCGGGCGTGGCCTATCACCCGTGCGTGCTCTCGGGCCAGCCGGCGCCCGGGCTCCATATCGGCCCGGTCGACACGATCGTCCTCGCTCGCTTCCCATCGCTCGCGGATCGGCGGGTGTTCGTGTGCGGCGACCCGGAGTTCGTGCGAGTGATCCGCAAGGCCGCGTTCCTCGCCGGCGCATCGATGCGGGCGATCCACAGCGACGCGTTCGTCGCCTCGGCGTCCTGAGCCCCGGGCGCGGGTTGTGTATGCTTGATCGTCCCGTTTAGAAGGAGTCTCCCCAAGCGTGCGACTGCTCTCCGACGCATCCGAATACGGGCTCCGCGCAGTCGTCTGGCTCGCCCAGCGACCCGGCTCGACCCAGAAGGTGCGTGAAATCGCCGAAGCGACGCGC
Source organism: Phycisphaeraceae bacterium (assembly GCA_019636675.1). Classification (NCBI taxonomy): domain Bacteria; kingdom Pseudomonadati; phylum Planctomycetota; class Phycisphaerae; order Phycisphaerales; family Phycisphaeraceae; species Phycisphaeraceae bacterium. The sequence goes on along the minus strand of JAHBXC010000007.1, from coordinate 34,343 downwards.
GCCTCGCCGGGGTATCTCGTCAAAGTGCTCCAGTCGCTCGCGAAGGTCGGCATTCTGTCGGCCCAGCGCGGCGCGCACGGCGGGTTCACGCTCGAGCGCGATCCCAGGACGCTCTCCGTCCTCGATGTCATCAACGCGATCGACCCCATCGAACGCATCCGAACCTGCCCGCTCGGCATCGAGTCCCACGGCGCGGTGCTCTGCCCGATGCACAGGCGGATCGACGACGCGATGGCGCAGATCGAATGCGGCTTCGCGCAATCGACCATTCACGAGCTGATGACCGAGCCGTCGGCTTCCAAGCCGCTCTGCACGGCGCTGACGGTCGGGAAACTCGTCCCCGCTCCGTCGTCCAAAGACACGAATCAGTGACCCGGCTGTCGACATGAGGTACTGATGAGCAGATTCGAGCACCAGAGCCGGGGCGTGCGCGCGTTGATCGCGGCGTCGTGTCTCTGCGCGATGTCGTGCGATCGCGACCCGGGCATCGCCGAGCGACGCGCGCCCAAGGGCGTTGAGATCATCGTGGGTCCGGAGGTCGGCGCGTCCGGGCCGGCGGCCGGTCGTGCGCCGGCGCACACGCACGACCACGCAGCGCGGTGGACGCTCCCGGATGGGTGGCGCGAGGTCGCGACCGGCTCCCCGGCGCGCCTCGCGGTCTTCGAGTTCGACGACGAGTCGGGCGTCGTGTCGGTCGTGCTCACGCGCTTCCCCGGCGATGTCGGGGGAGTGCTCGCAAATGTGAACCGCTGGCGGACGCAGCTCGGGCTTGCGCCCGTCGCCGAGGGGGATCTGCCGGGCATCGTCGAGCGGTTCGAACCGCTCGGCTTCCGCGCGTACGCGGTCACGCTGGTGAACGAGGATCGTGCGACCGTGGCCGTGGGGCTCGAAGAGCCGGCGCGGTCTCGCACGTGGTTCGTGAAGGCGGATGTGCACAGCGAAGCGATCGAGCGCGTGCGAGCCCGGGTGCTGGCGTTTGCGCGCTCCTTCGTCGCGTCCGATCCGGTGGGGGAGCGATGATGCGAACCGCGTTGAAGGCCATGGCGTCGCTCCGACTGACGGTCGTCCTGCTCGCGGCGGCGATGGTCCTGATCTTCGTGGGGACGCTCGCGCAGACCCGTCTGGGCGTCTGGCAGGTCGTTGACGGGTACTTCCGCAGCGCCGTGGCCTGGGTCGACCCCGGGCTGGTCATCCCCGGCGTCGAGGCCGGCGCGGCGCCGCTGGTCCCGTTGCCGGGCGGGTCGCTCATCGCCGGGCTGATGATCGTGAACCTGCTCGCGGCGCACGCGATGCGCTTCCGCATGGCGTGGAAGCGCTTCGGCGTGATCATGCTGCACGCCGGGCTGATCGTGCTGCTGGTCGGCGAGTTCGTCACGGGCTGGTTCGCGACCGAAGGGCTGATGCGCATCGATCAGGGTTCGAGCGCGCGGTTCGTCGAGGATGTGCGCGAGGCCGAGCTCGTCGTCGTCGACCCCAGCGACCCGTCCTTCGACCGCGTCGTGAGCGTGCCGCACACCCAGGTGGCGCTCGCGGCGCGCGCGGGCGAGCCGATCGCCGATCCACGCCTGCCATTCGAGATCGTCGTCGATCGCTGGATGCCCAACTCGGAGGTTGCGCCCTCCCCGAGGGGTCCGCACACCACGCACGGGCTCGGACGCGAACTCGTCGCCGTCGAGATGGCGCAGGCGGCGGGCGTCGACGGCGGGCAGGTCGATCTGCCCGCCGCGTACATCACGCTCCGTCGCGAGGGCGAGACGCTCGGGACGTGGCTCGTCGGCGCCGCCATTCTGGTGAACCAGCCGGTGGAGATCGACGGGACGACCTTCGGCGTGTCGCTGCGGTTCACGCGCACCTACAAGCCCTACGAGATCCACCTGCACGAGTTCCGGCACGACAAGTTCGTGGGAACCCAGATACCGCGCAACTTCTCGAGCCGGGTGCGCATCGTCGATCCCGAGCGGGGCGTCGATCGCGAGGCGCTGATCTGGATGAACAACCCGCTGCGCTACCGCGGCGAGACTTTCTACCAGGCGTCGTACAAGCCCGACGGCTCGGGCACGGTGCTGCAGGTCGTCCGGAATCCGGGCTGGCTGCTGCCCTACGCCGCGTGCATTCTCGTTGGGTCCGGGATGACGCTGCACTTCACGCGCTCGCTCGTGTCGTACCTGCGCCGGCGCGGGGCGAAGGCCGCGCGCGAGCCGTGGGCTGGCGGCGTCGACGCGCGTGGCGCGGCGCTGCGCATGGCGGCCCTGGCGATCGGCCTGGGCGTGGCGCTGAGCGCGCTGCTCGCCCCGGAGCCGCGCTCGGGCGTGGATGTCCGCGACTTCGCGTCGCTGCCGGTCTCGGCCGGAGGGCGCGTGATGCCGATGGACAGCGCGGCGAGGAATCTTCTGATGGTCGCCGGCGGGCGCCGGTCGGTCGAGACCGGCGACGCCGGGCGCGTCGGCGCAGTGGAGTTCCTGCTCGAGCTGGTCGCCCGGGCCGAGGTCGTCGCGGATCTGCCGGTGGTACGGGTGGATCATCCCGGCGTGCACGCGCTGCTGGATCGTTCGCCGGAAGACGGCTCGCGAGTGAGTCTGCGCGAGATCGAGCCGCACTGGCGCGAGGTGCTGGAGCAGGCGACGCGCGCCGATGAGACACCGGCTCGCGCTCGAGACGCCTTCCAGCGCGAAGTCCTCGCGCTCTACCGGAAGGTGACGGAGCTGCTGGAGCATCAGGGGATGCACCAGCCGTATGTCGTCCCGCCGCTGCGCCCCGGCGAGGAATGGCGCGGGTTCCGCGAGGCGTTCGAGTCGGGGTTCGGGCGCGAGCCGCACCCCGCGGTGGCGCACTACGCCGCCATGCTCGGCGCGCAGCACGAGGGCGACCGGGCCGGTTTCGAGCGCGCCGCCGGGGCGTACGCCGACCTGCTGCGCCGGGACATCCCCGGCGTGATGCGCCGCATGGACCTCGAGGTGTGGTTCAACCGCGCGTCCATGTTCACCGGCGCTGCGGCGGTGTACGTGCTCGCGTCGCTCGCGCTGGTGGCGTCCTTCCTCTTCCGCGCGCGGGCCGACGACGCCGGACTTCGATGGGCGGAACGCCTGCGCGTCTCGGCGGTGTGGATGATCGTCGCGGCGGTGATCGTGCACACGGTCGCGATCGTGATGCGCATGCACCTCCAGGGGCGTCCGCCAGTGACGAACCTCTATTCGTCCGCTGTGTTCGTCGGGTGGGCGTCGGTGCTCGTCGGCTTGCTGCTGGAGCGCCTGCACACGCTGGGTGTCTCGGCGCTCGCGTCGGCCGCGGTCGGGTTCGGCACGCTCGTCGTGGCCCACAACCTCGGCAACGACGGCGACACGATGCAGATGATGCAGGCGGTCCTCGACACCAACTTCTGGCTCGCCACCCACGTTGTGACCATCACGCTGGGTTACTCGGCAACCTTCCTGGCGGGGGCGCTCGGCGCGGTGTACCTCATCGCCCGCTGCGCGACGGGGTGGCTCACGAAGGAACGCGCCCAGGCCCTGTCGCGCATGATCTACGGGACGGTGTGCTTCGCGCTGCTGCTGAGCTTTGTCGGCACGGTTCTGGGCGGGATCTGGGCGGACCAGTCCTGGGGTCGCTTCTGGGGCTGGGACCCGAAAGAGAACGGCGCGGCGCTGGTCGTGCTGCTCAACGCGATCGTGCTGCACGCCAGATGGGGCGGGATGGTCCGCGAGCGAGGCATCGCTGCCCTCGCGGTCGGGGGCAACGTCGTGACGGCGTGGAGCTGGTTCGGCACCAACATGCTTGGTGTAGGGCTGCACTCCTACGGCTTCATGGACTCCGCGGCGAGGTGGATGTGGATCTTCGTCGCCAGCCAGGCCTTCATCGCGTCGCTGGCGCTCCTCCCCGCGCGACGGGCAGGATCTGTTACAGTGCGGGCTTCAGGCAGCGAAGGGAACGCCGCAACGAGTGATGAGCAGCGATGAAGCGATCCGTTCGAAGCATCCTGAGCCGTGCGTTCGTCGGGCCGTTCCGCGGCAAGCGCCGATGGCTCGCGGTGCTGCCGATGCTGACCGCCGCGATGCTGGGCATGCTGGGGGGGCTCGGCGCGTTCACCTTCGGCTACGGCGAGGGGACCGCGTACCTCACGAACGACCCGGCGTCCTGCGCCAACTGCCATGTGATGCAGGGGCACTACGACGCGTGGCTCAGGTCGAGCCACGCCGCCGTCGCGACCTGCAACGACTGCCACCTGCCGCACGACTTCGTGGGCAAGTGGGTGACCAAGGGCGACAACGGGTTTTTCCACTCGCTCGCCTTCACGACGAACAACTTCCACGAACCGATCCGCATCAAGCCGCGGAACCGTCGCGTCACGCAGAACGCGTGCCTGCACTGCCACTCTGATTTCGTGAACCACATGCTCCCCGCGACCCGCGGCGCCGACATGCTGCTGTGCGTGCAATGCCACGCCGATGTCGGGCACTCGCAGCGTCCGAAGGGTCTGACCCTGGAGGCCGGCCATGACTGATCCGTCCCGCTCGTTCACGCGGCTCGTTCCCGGCCTCTCGAGGCGGGGGAACGCGATGCTGCTGGTGCTGGTCTTCCTCGTCGCCGCCGTCGGCGCCGCCGTCGTGACATGGGTGCTGATCGTGATGTTCGGCCACAAGCAGGCCGCGCGTCTGCCCTTCGTGCGCGTCGCCGAGGTGACCGAAATCTCGACCGACCCCGAGCCGTGGGGCCGCAACTGGCCGCAGCAGTTCGACGGGTGGAAGTCGACCGCGGGAGACGAGTTTTATGGCGGCAGCAGCGCGCTGCCCGAGAGCAAACTCGAGTCGAACCCGTGGCTCAAGCGTCTCTACGCCGGGTACGCGTTCAGCATCGATTACCGCGAGGCGCGGGGCCACGCGTACATGCTCTACGACCAGACCGTCACCGAGCGCGTGACGCAGCGCCCGCAGGCCGGGGCGTGTCTGCACTGCCACGCGTCGACGACCGTGCTCTATCGGCGCACCGGCCTCGAGGCGATGGGCCTGCCGACGGACGACGAGGCGCTGGCTCGAGACTTCAACATGCCGGCGGTGATCCGCGGCTTCGAGGAACTCAGCCGCAAGCCGTACCACGAGGTGCTCGCGATGCTCTACGCCTCGCCCGACGGCACGCCCGACGAGAACACCCCGGTCTTCCCCGCCGGCCCCTACGGCGGGTTCGACGGCACGATCGCCGGCCAGCCCGTCCCCGAGGGCCACGCGCTGCTCGGCGAGGCGCACCCCGTCACCTGCATCGACTGCCACGACCCCAAAACGATGGCGGTGCGCATCACGCGCCCGGGCTTCATGCTCGGCATGGCGGCGCTCGCCGAGTCCGATTCGGCCGTACCCCACATGCCCAGCGTCGAGAAGTGGCGTCGCGGCGATCGCAAGCAGCCCTACGACCCGAATGTCCTCGCCAGCCGGCAGGAGATGCGCTCGTTCGTCTGCGGTCAGTGCCACGTCGAGTACTACTGCGCAAACAAGGCGACGCTGACCTTCCCCTGGGGTAACGGCCTGCGCATGGAGGACATGGAGCAGTTCTGGGAGGACTTCACCTTCGCGGACGGCTCGGAGTTCCACGACTACATCCACGGCGAGACCGGCGCGAAGATCTTCAAGGTCCAGCACCCGGAGTTCGAGCTGTGGAGCCAGGGCATCCACGCGCGCAGCGGCGTGAGCTGCACCGACTGCCACATGCCTTACGAGCGCGTCGGCGCCATGAAGGTCACCAACCATCATGTGCGCAGCCCGATGGAGAACATCAACAGCGCCTGCCAGCAGTGCCACAACGTGAGCGAGGGCGACCTGCGCGAGCGCGTCGCGACGATTCAGAACCGCACCGTCGCGCTGATGGAGCGGGCCGCGGAAGCGATGACCGAGATGCTCGACGCGATCCTCGAGGCGAAGGCGTCCGGCGTGCCCGACGAGAGTCTGGCCGAGGTCTTCGCGATGCAGCGCAAGGCGATGTGGCGTCTTGACTTCATCAGCAGCGAGAACTCGAAGGGCTTCCACGCCGACCAGGAGGCCGCGCGCATTCTCGGCGAGTCGATCGATTACAGCCGTCGCGCCCAGGCCATGGCGCTGCGGCTGCGTGCGCCGGAGGCGCCGAGCACCGAGGACATGCCGGTGCGGCCCGTGAAGGGGATCACGCCGACAGAACGCCCGCGCTGAAACGCGGAGCGCATGAGGTGATCCGCCGGAGTGCTTACGCGATGTTCGGTCGGGGCGCCTCGCCCGGCTTGATGTTGTAGAAGATCGCGTACAGCACCGGCACGACGACGAGCGTGAGCACGGTCGCGAAGGTCAGGCCGGCCATGATGGTCACCGCCATCGCGACGAAGAACGCGTCGCCGAGCAGGGGGATCATGCCGAGCACGGTCGTGAACGCCGCGAGCCCGACAGGGCGGAGGCGGCTCACGCCCGCCTCGCGGACGGCGTCGAAACGGCTGGGCGTGTTCGCCAGGCGCACCTGCGTCTCGTCGAGCAGCACGATCGCGTTCTTGATGAGCATGCCCGACAGACTCATGAAGCCCAGCAGCGCCATGAAGCCGAAGGGCTGGTTGGTCATCAGCAGCCCGGCGGTGACGCCCACGATGCTCAGTGGCACGATCAGGAACGCGATCAGGGGCGGTCGCAGCGCGTTGAACAGCGCGATGACCGTGAGGGCCATGAGCAGCATCACGGGCGGGAAGTTGCCGAAGATCGCGCTCTGGGCGCGCGCGGAGTTCTCGTATTCCCCGCCCCACTCGATGCTGTAGCCGGCGGGCAGGGGGATCTCGGCGATGCGCGGCATGAGCCGGTCGACGGCGGCGCTGGCGTTGTCGCTGGCGGCGTCGGCCTGGATGGTGAGCGTGGGCAGGCGGTCGCGGCGCTGGATCATCGTGAACTCGGAGTCGACCGCGAAGTCGCCCACGACCTGGCGCATCGGGATGCGCTGGCGCGCCACCGGGCTCCAGATCTGCGCGTCGCGCACGTCGATGATCGCGGCTCGCTCGGACGCCGGGGGGCGTGCGACGATGGGCAGGAGGGTGTCGCCCTCGCGATAGACGCCCACCGGCACGCCGTCGGTCTGGAAGCGCATGGCCGTGGCGATGTCGCGCCGGGTGAGCCCGGCGTCGCGGGCCTGCATCTCCTGCACGTTGGGGCGCACGAGTGGGACGCGCTCGCGCCAGTCGTCGCGGATGTCGACGACGTCGTAGTCGGCCGTGAGCTCGGCGAGGACCTGCTCGCGGATGGTCTGGATGACGTCGGCCTCGGCGCCGCGGATGCGGATGTGGATCTTCTGCAGGTCGGCCGGGCCGAGCGCGAAACGGCGCACGAGCGCGAAGGTGTCGGCGTGGTTCTCGGCGACATACGACTCGATCTGTTCGCGCAGCCCGTCGATGTACGAAGCGTCCTCGACCGAGATGAGGAGCATGGAGTAGGCCGGGTTGGATTTCTCGGGCGAGTACGTCAGGAGGAAGCGGGGCGATCCGGCGCCGACGAACGACGCGACGCCGGTCACGCCCTCGAGGGTGCGCACGTGCTCGTCGATCGCGAGCGCGACGCGTTCGGTGCTTTCGATGTGCGACCCCTGGGGCTGCCAGAAGTGCACCATGAACTGCGGGCGCGTGGAGGGCGGGAAGAAGCTGCGCGTGACGTAGCCGAACCCCCAGATCGAGAGCACGAGCGACACGAGCAGGACCGCCATCGTGGTGAAGCGGAAGCGCATGCACAGCCCGACGAACCCCCGGTAGCCGGTGAAGACGCGTCCGGAGTACTCGTCGTCGCTGCCGCCGTCCTTGGGCGTGGGCAGCAGCCAGTAGCACAGGACGGGCGTGACGGTGATCGCGAGCACCCAGCTCAGCCCGAGGGAGTAGAGGAGGACGAGGAAGAGCGAGCGGGTGTACTCGCCTGTGCGGTCCTGCGAGAGACCGATCGCCGCGAACGCGAGCACGGCGATGACCGTCGCGCCGAGCAGGGGCATCATGGTCTGCTTGACGATCTTGTTGGCGGCCTCGACGCGGTCCATGCCCTTGCGGATGTAGACGAGCATGCCGTCGACGATGACGATGGCGTTATCGGTGAGCATGCCCAGCGCGATGATGAGGGCGCCGAGACTGACGCGCTCGATCATCACCCCTGTGAGCTTCATGAGCAGGAAGGTGCCGAACATCGTCAGGGCGATCACGAGCCCGATGATGACGCCGCTGCGAAGCCCCATGGCGAGCATGAGCACGATGACGACGATCGCGACCGCCTGGAAGAGACTGACGACGAACCCGGCGACGGCGGTGTTGACCTCGTCGGCCTGGTGCGCGATGAGCCCGATCTCGATGCCGATGGGCGTCTGCTCTTCGAGCTCGCGCATGCGCACGGCGATCGCTTCGCCCATGCGCACGACGTTGCCCCCGGCGACGGTGGAGATCGCCAGCCCGACGGCGGGGCGCCCGTTGTACTTCATGAGCATCCGCGCGGGGTCCGTGTACCCACGCGTGACGGTCGCGATGTCTCGGAGGTAGAGGCGCGACCCGGGCTGGGCCGGGTTGATGATCAGCAGGTTCTCGATGTCCTCGACGCTGGTGAACTGCCCGGTGGGCTCGAGCCGGATGTGCCGGTCGCCCGAACGGATCCGCCCGGCGGGCGTCGCGAGGTTCTGGCCCTCGAGCGCGGCGAAGAGCAGGTCGGGCGAGAGCCCGAGACTGGCGATGCGCTCGCGCGAGAACTCGACGTACACGACCTCTTCCTGCACGCCGGCGAGGTCGATCTTGCCCACGTCGGGGATCAGCAGGAGCTCGCGTCGGAGCGTCTTGGCGTGGTCTTCGAGCTGGGCGTAGTCGAAGCCGTCGCCGTAGATCGCGTAGAACACGCCGAAAACATCGCCGTAGTCGTCGAAGACGATGGAGGTCTGCGCCCCGGGCGGGAGGAACCGCTGCACATCGTTGATGCGACGGCGCAGCTCGTCCCAGACCTGCGGCAGGTCGGCGCTGGTGTACTCGTCGCGGATCACGACGGTGACGGTCGAGCGCCCGGGCTCGGACTGGCTCGTCACGCGATCGAGCTGGCCCATCTGCTGGACCGCGGTCTCGATCTCGTCGGTGACCTCTTCGGCGACCTCGAGCGCCGACGCGCCGGGATACGTCGTGACGACGAGCGCCTCTTTGATCGCGAACTCGGGGTCTTCGAGGCGCCCCATGGTCTTGTACGACCAGACGCCGGCGAGCACCGCCGTGAGCACGCACACGGTCACGAACAGCCGGTACCTGATGGAGATGGCGGCGATGTTCATCGCGTCGTCGCCTCGCGATCGCGGCGCATCGGGCGGACGCGCTGGCCCTCGGCGAGGTGCTGAACACCGGCGGCGGCGACGCGATCTCCGGGCCTGACGCCATCGAGGATCATGATCGAGTCACCGACGATTTCGCCGACCTTCACATCGACGCGCGAGACCGTGGCCTCGCCCCCGGCGGTTTCCTGCACGCGCCAGACGAAGCGGGCGCCGTGGCCGTCGGTCCCGACGACATCGATGGGGAGGTACTCGTGCCCGAGCGCGAGGTCGGGGTCGTCCAGCGCGATCTCGACGATGGTCGCGGTCATGCCGGGGAGGATGGTCGCCCCCTCGGGAGAAACGACCTCGAAGATCGCCTTGAAAGTCTGCGTGGCGCGATCGGCCTCGGTGGTGTACTCGACGAGCGTGGCGTCGAACTGCTGGCCGGGAAGGAAATCGAACCTCGCGGCGTGGCGGTAGCGGTTCTCGAAGCGACGCGCGAACGCGACGCGTCCCTCGTGGACGTTGATCTCGACGCGCACCGTGGTGTTGTCCTGAAGGCGCAGCACCTCTCGATGGGGAGAGATGCTCTGGAACGCGTCGACGAAGACATCCGCGACGAGCGCGTCGAAGGGCGCGTAGAGCGTCGCGTCTTCCAGTGATTTCTCCGCGATCTCGCGCTGCGCGAGCGCCAGGTCGCGGGCGGCGCCGAAGCGGGAGACCTCGATCTGCGTGGCTGCGCCGCGCTCCAGGGCCATCGACGCGCCGCGGAACTCGGCCTGGGACAGGTTGTACTGGGCGGTGGCCGCGTCGAGCCGGCTCTGAAAGTCGCGCAGGTTGAGCTGCGCGACCATGTCGCCCTTGGCGACGCGCTGCCCTCGCACGACGGGCAGCTCGCGCAGCACGCCGGCGACTTCGAACGCGAGCGTGACCTCCTGGAGCGATCGGACCCGCGCCGGGTAGCTCTGCGCGACGGCGGCGCGGTCGCCCACCACCAGCGTCATCAGCGGACGCACCGGAGTCTCCACCTCGGGGGGCTCACGCGTCCAGTCGATCAGGAACACCGACGCCACGACGCCGGCGAGCAACGCTGCGCCGACGATGAACCCGATGAGACGACCGATCGGGCGATTGGCAGCCATGCAAGCACTCCCTCGTCACGCGCGGCGACGATGATGGACGATCCGATGTCCTGATGTCCCCTCGCGACGGAGCGCATCGGGCATTGAAGATGTACAGGCGCAGCGTACTCAACCCGGCCGGATAGGCAAACGCGTCCACTGCGCCCGCGAGCGCACCCGGGAGATATCCCAGAGGGGATGATCATTCCGGATGCGATGCTCCGGGTCTGCGACAGACGGAGCGTGTTGGGTTGTTGACGCGTGGGCGCTTCGCCCGCGTGTCAGGCCTGGCGCGTGCGCCCGGGGCCGCTGAACTTCTTGACGCCCTGGCCCGGGCGCTGCTTGGCCTTCGGGTGCGCGCCTGCCTTCGAAGGTGCGCCGGACGAAGCCGACGCGCCGCGAGACTTGCCCTTGGCGCCCGGCGCTGCGGTCCGACGATCCGAGGGCTTGGCGCCGGGCTTCGCGCCCGGCTTGGGGAGCGGGTGGGCGGCGTGGGCCGCGCCGCTGTGATGCTTGGCGCGCGGCTTGGCGGGTGCGCCGGCAGAGTCGGGCCTGGGCCCGGGCTTCGGGCCCGAGGGCTTGGCGTGGGGGCGGGAGTCGCGCGCCTGGGTCTGAGGCGCAGGGCGACGATCGGCGCGCTGCTCCGCTCTGGGCGCCTGAACCTCCGGCGTCGCGGGGCGCGGCGCGGGGGCTCCGGAGGCGTTGCTGCGAGGGGGCAGCTCGGCGATGGGCACACGCGCGCCGATCTCGGCCTCGACGGCGCGGAGCAGCTTGCGCTCCGCCGGGTCGCAGAAGGCGATCGCGATGCCCTTGGCGCCGGCGCGCCCGGTGCGCCCGATGCGGTGCACATACGACTCGGCGTCGTCGGGCAGCTCGTAGTTGAAGACGTGGGTCACGCCGTCGACATCGAGCCCGCGGGCGGCGACGTCGGTCGCGACGAGGATGGTGCAGTCACCGTGGCGGAAGGCGTCGAGCGCGCGCTCGCGCTGGCGCTGCGTCTTGTTGCCGTGGATCGCGGTGCAGTCGAAGCCGGCCGCCTCGAGGTTCTTGCTCAGGCGCTCGGCGCCGTGCTTCGTGCGCGTGAAGACGATCGCGCGGTCGACGCCGGGCTGGATGAGCAGGTGATGCAGCAGCGACTGCTTGCGCGGCTTGTCGATCTGGTAGACCATCTGCTCGATCAGGCGAGCGGTCTCGACCTTCTTCTCGACGGTCACGCGCACCGGGTCGTTGAGCAGCGAGCGGGCGAGCTCGGCGATGGCGCGGGGCATCGTCGCCGAGAACATCAGCGTCTGTCGCGACTGGGGGATCGCCGACGCGATCTGCCGGATGGGCTGGATGAAGCCCATGTCGAGCATGCGGTCGGCCTCGTCGAGGACGAAGACGTCGATCGAGCCCAGATCGACGATGCGCTGGTTCATGAGGTCCTGCAGGCGACCGGGGGTCGCGACGAGCAAGTCGCAGCCACGGGCGAGGGCTCGCTCCTGACGGTGCTGGCTCACGCCGCCCACGACCGTGGTCTCTTTCAGGTGCGTGTGACGGGCGTAGGTCGCGAAGCTGTCGGCGATCTGCGACGCGAGCTCACGCGTGGGGGACAGCACGAGCGCGCGAGGCGTCGCGATGCCCTGGTGCCTGAAGGCGCGAGGGGTCTCGAGCAGCCGGTGGATGATGGGGAGCAGGAACGCGGCGGTCTTGCCGGTGCCTGTCTGGGCGCAGGCGAGCACATCGCGGTCCGCCATGGCGGGGGCGATCGACTCGGCCTGAACGGGGGTGGGGTGGGTGTACCCTTCCTGCTCGAGCGAGCGGAGGATGGGCGCGGCGAGGCCGAAGGCTTCGAAGGTCTGCAAGCGTGAAACTCCGTGCGTATCGCATGGAATCGTGTGCCTGCGAGACGCTGTTTGCAATGAAAGATGTGTTGTCGACGCCCGCTCGCGCGATGGCCGATCGGTGATCGGTCCGACGAGGGGTCGTCCGGGAAAGCAGATCGGAGCGCCGGGTGAGCCGGCGCCCCGATCCGTGGGTATTTCAGGGGTGATGCCGAGGCGAGTGGCCTGGCTTAGCGACGGAAGCCGCCGCGAGGGCCGCCACGCCCGCCGCCGCCGCCACCGCCGCCGGCGGTGCGCTCGCGGGCCTCATTGATGTTGAGGGCGCGGCCGTTGTAATCGCGCCCGTTGAGGGCGGCGATCGCGGCGTTGGCCTGCGAGGAGTCGGGCATCTCGACGAAGCCGAAGCCGCGCGGACGACCGGTCTCGCGATCGTTGATCATCGTGACCTCGCCGACCTGGCCGTGCTCTGCGAAGAGAGCCTCGACATCGGACTGCGTGGCGGTAAAGGGGAGGTTTCCAACATAGATCTTCATGGGATTCTCTCGGACCAAAGGGGGTGATTCCGAGAAAGACCGCGAATGCTGATCGATGTCGGAAGCGTGCTCCAGTCGCCTGCGTTCAGGCGTGATTGCGCCGGAGCGTGAAAGGGAGGATAGGCGACCGGAACAGGCCGGGCGCGATTCCGGCGGATTAAAACCTCGATCGCGTCATGCCGGGCGGTTGGTTTCCGCTTCTCCGGGGAGCCCCTGCGCCCCGGGATGGTCCCGGGGTTTGCCCGGGGCGTCTGATGACCGAGACACCTCCATGACCATCCACACCATCGCCCCGGCGGTCCGTCGGGAGTTCGAGCCGGGCTCGCGCTCGTTCCCGGCGCGTGCCGCGATCCTCGTGTACGGGCTCGTCGCCTACGCGCTGTTTTTCGGCGCGTTCCTGTATCTCATCGCCTTCGTGGGGGGGCTGTGGGTTCCGCGCCATCTGGCGTCGGGGGCCGCGTCGCCGCTGTCCGTCGCGATCCCGGTGAATCTCGCGCTGATCGCGCTGTTCGGCGCGCAGCACGCGGTGATGGCTCGGCGCGGGTTCAAGTCGTGGATCACGCGTTTCATTCCGCAGGCGATGGAGCGTTCGACCTTCGTCCTGGCGACGGTCGCGTGTCTGGCGGCGATGTTCACGCTGTGGAGGCCCATGCCGCAGGTTGCGTGGGAGGCCGGCCCGGGCTGGGCGCGGGTCGCGCTGTGGGTGGTGTTCGCGAGCGGGTGGGGGATGGTGCTGTTCTCGTCGTTCATCATCTCGCACTTCGACCTGTTCGGCGTGCGCCAGGTCGCGCTGGAGTTCCTGCGCCGGCGCTACGAGCAGGTCGGCTTCCGCGTGGTGGGGCCCTACAAGCTGGTCCGTCACCCGCTGATGCTGGGGTTCCTGCTGGCGTTCTGGTCGACGCCCACGATGACAGCGGGGGGGCTGCTCTTCGCGGCCGGGATGTCGCTCTACATCCTGATCGGCGTCACCATGGAGGAACGCGACCTGCTGAGGGCCTTCGGGGAGCACTATCGCCAGTACCGGCGCTCCGTCCCGGCTGTGATCCCGAGCCCGTTCCGGCGCTGGAAGGGGCAGGCGTGATGCTCGCCCTTTCACCCCCTCGCGCCGATTGCGGACCCCGCGATCCTCATGGTACTGTGTCGTCCCCGGGGCCGGCCCGGATCTCCGACGCCGGTCTCCGGGCGCGCGAGGTTCGCCCGATGACCAGCGGCCACGATATCACGGTGCTTCTGGGTCGCGCGCCGTCGGATTCCCGCGCACAGCAGGACCTGCTCACGCTTGTCTACGACCAGCTCCGAGCGATGGCGCAGGCCAAGATGCGCTCCGAACGCAAGGGCCACACCCTCGACGCCACCGGGCTGGTTCACGAGGCGTACCTGCGCCTCCTCTCGGGCGAGAAGTGCGACTGGAACGACCGGGCGCACTTCTTCAGGACAGCGTCGGAGTGCATGCGCCGGATTCTCGTCGACCACGCGAGGGCGCGCAAGGCCGACAAACGCGGCGGCGGCGCGCCGGTCATGCCGCTGTCGGTCGTTGATCTGGCCAGCGAGGACGACCCGGACCGGGTGCTCGCGCTGGACGAGGCCCTGACAACGCTGGCGTCGGAGGACGCCCGGGCGGCCGAGATCGTCAAACTGCGGTTCTTCGGGGGGCTGAGCGCCGAGGAGACCGCGAAGCTGCTCGACCTCTCCGAGCGCACCGTGATGCGCGACTGGGCCTTCGCGCGAGCGCGCCTTTTCGCGCTCATGGAGGGCGACGACGCCGGGGCGCCGCCGCAGGGTTGACCGGCCCTCGGATTCTGGACTTCGGCGTCGCGATCGTCTCGGGCGCACGAAGCGCGCGGTTGTGGGCCGTCGCCGGACCAGATATCGTCGCCGGCGAAGCCGACACGTGACGAGCAGGCCGAACCAACCCGGCGTCCCACCCAGCGCATCCGCGACGTCGAGCGTCGAGAACGGGTCGGCAACGCTCACGCTCCGAGGGAGGCTCGATACGAACACGCTCGGGGGTGTCTGGGACGACGCGGTCCGTCCGCTGCGCGACGCCGGCGCGCGATCGCTGGCGGTGGATGTCTCGGGCGTGGAGTACTGCGACGGCGCCGGGCTGGCGCTGCTCGTCGAGCTCGACCGGCTGGCGCGCGTCGCTGGCGGGACGGTGGAGTTCCGCGGCATCTCCGACGACCTGCGAGGCCTGTTCGATCGCGCGCGATCGTCCGGCGAGCCGCGCGCGACCCCGGCCAGAGAGGGGTTCGTTACCCAGGTTGGGCGCGCGACCGGCGCCCTTATCGCCGACTTCCGAGTGCTCACGACCTTTCTGGGGGAACTGACCGCGGCGCTGGCGTGGGCGGCCATGCACCCCACGAAGATCCGCTACCGGGAGATGTTCCTGATCTGCGAGAAGGCGGGCGCTCGCGCGACCCCGGTGGTGTGCCTGCTCGGGTTCCTGATGGGGCTGATCATCTCGTTCCAGTCCGCGGCGCCGCTGCGCGCGCTTGGGGTGGAGTCCACGATCCCCATGCTGCTCGCGATCGCGATGGTGCGCGAGCTCGGCCCGCTGGTGACGGCGATCATCCTCGCGGGTCGCTCGGGCTCGGCGTTCGCGGCGGAGCTGGGGACGATGAAGGTGACCGAAGAGATCAACGCGTTGACCACGATGGGCATCGAGCCCGCGCGGTTCCTTGTCGTGCCCCGATTGCTGGCGGCGATGCTGATGACGCCGCTGCTCTCGCTGTTCGCCACGCTCTGCGGCCTCGTGGGGGGGTATGTGATCATGCTGACGCTTGGGTTCTCCTTCCCGTTCTACGTGCGCGAGGTGCAGGGCGCGGTCGACGGCGTGGACCTGATGGGGGGGCTCGCGAAATCGGTCGTGTTCGCGTTCCTGGTCGCGGCGGTGGGGTGCGCGAGGGGGCTGCAGACCCGGGGCGGTCCCGGGGCGGTTGGCAACAGCACGACCAACGCGGTGGTGACGGGCATCGTGCTGATCGTCGCCGCCAACGCGGTGCTGGGCGTCATGTTCTACTTCCTCGGGATCTGAGCGAGCGCAGCGAAGAACCATGAAGCAAGCGACGACGAGCCCGAGCGAGGAACCGATCATCAAGGTCGAGGGCTTCAGCGCCGCGTTCGGGAAGAACGTCGTGCTGCGCGACGTGGATTTCGAGATCGCGCGGGGCGAGATCGTGGTGATCGGGGGGGGCTCTGGCTGCGGCAAGAGCACGGTCATGAAGCACATGATCGGGCTGCACAAGCCGGCGGCCGGGCGGATCCTGATCTTCGGCAAGGACATCGCGCAGCAGGCCGGCGACGAGCGCCGTGCGATGCTGCGCGAGTTCGGCGTGATGTATCAGTCGGGCGCGCTCTTCGGCTCGATGACGCTCCGCGAGAACCTGCGACTGGTGCTCGAAGAGTTCACGGACCTGCCCTCGGACGCGATGGACGCCGTCGCGCTCTCGAAACTCAAGCTGGTCGGGCTCGAAGGCGCGGCGGACAAGCTGCCCTCGGAGATCTCGGGAGGCATGAAGAAGCGGGCGGCGATCGCGCGCGCGATGGCGCTCGACCCGGGCATCCTGTTCCTCGACGAGCCGTCGGCCGGGCTCGATCCGATCATGAGCGCCGATCTCGATCAACTGATCCTGGACCTGCGCCGGCTGATGCGCATGACCTTCGTGGTGATCACGCACGAGCTGTCGAGTATCTTCACGATCGCCGACCGGGTGGTCGTGCTGGACGCGGCGAGGAAGACCAAGGTGGCGGAGGACACGCCGGTGAACCTTCGAGACAAGAGCGACGATCCCTGGGTCAGGCAGTTTTTCAGTCGTGAGAGCACCGCGCAGGCGGCCGAAAGGGCGGGCACACCGTGAGCGAGCAGGCAAACGCTTTCAGACTGGGTCTCTTCGTGATCGTCGCGTCGCTCCTGCTGGTGGGGGGGCTGGCGTTCCTCGGCGCGTGGTCCTTCACGCGGAACACGGTGCGGGTCGAGACGTATTTCGAGGACTCCATCGAGGGGCTCGAGGTCGGAGCGCCGGTGAAGCATCGGGGCGTCACGGTTGGGCGTGTGTCGCAGATCGGGTTCGTGTTCCAGCGGTACGACACCGACTCCGACGAGTCAATCGAGGGCGCGCTGCTTGGGCGCATGGTGTTCGTGGTGATGGATCTCACGATCGCGCGCGGCGACGAGGGGGCGCTGCGTCGGAACCTCGCCGCGTCGGTGGATCTCGGCCTTCGCGCACGGCTGGAGTCCAGCGGGCTGCTCGGTGCGACCTTCTTGGAGCTGGCGATGGTCGAACCGGCGCGCAACCCGGCGTTTGTGCCCGACTGGGAGCCGAAAGAGATCTTCGTGCCCTCGAGCCGCAGCGTTCGCGCGCAGCTCTCGAGGGCGATCGAACAGATCGCGTATCAGTTCGAGCGCGCGGATTTCGGGAAGGTGCTCTCCAGCGTGGAGAAACTCGCCGACTCGGTGGGCGCGGTCCTGGGCGAGACGGACCTCTCCGGTCTGGGCAAGAACGCGTCGGCGCTGCTGGCGGAGCTGCGTGAATCGAACGCGCGACTGCGCGAGATCCTCAACGACGATCGCATCGGGCCGATGATCGGGGACGCCGCCGACTCGGCCGCCTCGCTCCGGCGGATCCTGACGGGCTCCGAAGAGGAAGCCCTGGCTGTCGTCGGGGACATCCGATCGCTCGTCGAGCGAGCGTCGAGCACGATGGCCAAGCTCGACGAGCTCGTCTCGAGCGACCGTCTGACGAAGACGCTCGACGACCTCTCGCGTGTTTCGGACGAGGCGGCCCCCGCCGCCGCCGAGGCACGCCTGCTGATCAAGAGTCTGAACGCCCTGGTCGCCGAGCAGCGACAGGATCTGGAGGCGATCATGGTGAACCTGAGACGAGTGCTGAGCAACGCGGCCGTGATCACCGAGGACGCCAAGCAGAACCCGGCGCGCCTGCTGTTCGGCGAGCCGCCTGCGCCGGTCAATCCCAGCGAGAGGGGGTCGAGATGATGCGTGCGGAATCCATTCGCGCGAGGGCGCTGGTCGGCGTCGTCGCGTTCTCGTCGCTCGCGCTGGCGGGCGGGTGCGTCAATCTCTCGCAGGCCCACCAGCCCAAGGCGCACTTCGCGATCGAGGCGCCGGCGCCGGCGGCGAGGGCCCCGTCCTCGGAGCGCTCCGGCGCGGTGCGGGTCATGCGTGTGCGCGTCGCGCCGCCCTCGGACGGGCGCATGTTCGTGTACCGCGTGGGCGAGCACGAGTACACGCTCGACTACTTCAACATCTTCGTCGCCGACCCCGACCAGATGCTGACGGCGGCGGTCGTCGAAGCGATGACCGCGTCGGGCCCCTTCGTGACGGTGGTCGGCCCGGGCGGCGGCGCCGACGCCACCATGCGCCTCGAGACCACGGTCCTGGCGATGCATGCCGACCTGCGAGACTCGTCGCGACCCAGCGCCTTCGTTCGGGCGCGGTTCGTCCTGCTCGCTGATGGAAACGGCGCGACCCGCGTGCTGGGCCAGTGGACGCACGAGCACGCGGAGCCCGTTGGCTCGCCCGCCCCGGGCGATCTCGCCGGGGGCTGGGGCAGGGCGTGGGGCCAGGTGCTCTCGCGGGTTTCGGCCGACGCGTCGGGGGCCATGGGGCTGCGCTGAACGGGCCAGAGGGGCTTCCGGATCACGCGATCCTGAAGTACACTGCCCTCGCGGCGCGGCGGTCGCGTTCGCAATCGGGGGAGCGAGGTGGGTCCCGTGGCGAGCAGCTCGGCCAAGGACATCTTTCTCGACGCGCTCGAGCTGCCTCCGGCGGAGCGCGAGGGGTTCGTCCGAGGGGCGTGCGATGGGGACGCTGCGCTGCTCGAAGCGGTTGAGCGTCTGGTGCGGGCGCACGAGGCGGCGAACCGGGTGTTCCTGGGCGCCCCGACGGTGGATGTGTCGCGTGTGATGCGTGAATCAGCGACCGATGATGCGCTGGTCGAGCAGCCCGGCGCGCGCCTGGGCGCGTATGTGATCCGGGAGAAGATCGGCGAGGGCGGCTTCGCGATCGTGTACCGCGCCGAGCAGGAGGCCCCGGTGCGCCGCGAGGTCGCGCTCAAGGTGCTGAAGGCCGGCATGGATTCCGCCGCCGTCATCCGGCGATTCGAGTCCGAGCGCCAGACTCTCGCGCGGATGAGCCACCCCGGGATCGCGCGGATCCTCGACGCCGGCACGACCGGCGCAGGTCGCCCGTGGTTCGCGATGGAGCTGGTGGACGGGCTGCCGATCACCGAGTACTGCGATCTCCACCGGCTGACCGTGCGTGAGCGCCTCCGGCTGTTTCATCGCGTGTGCCTCGCGGTGCAGCACGCGCATCAGAAGGGCGTGATCCACCGGGACATCAAGCCCGGGAACGTGCTGATCGTGGGCGTCGACGGCGCGCCCGAGGCGCGGGTGATCGACTTCGGCATCGCGAAGGCGCTGGCGCAGGACGACGGCGGAGGGGTGACGGCGACGGGCCAGTTCGTCGGCACGCCCCTCTACATGGCGCCCGAGCAGGCGAGCGGGGGCGTGATCGACACGCGGACCGACGTGTACGCGCTGGGGGTCGTGCTGTACGAGTTGCTGGCCGGCGCGACGCCCTTCGACACCACGCGGCTGGAATCGGCGCCGCTGATCGAGGTGCTGCGCGTGATCCGGGACGAGGACGCGCCGCGCCCCTCGACCAAGATCGCGTCGCTGGGCGACGCCGCCGATACGCTGGCGGTCTCGCGTCGCACCGACCCACACCGGCTATGGCGTGAGTTGCGAGGCGACCTCGACAACCTCGTGGCGCGCGCGATCGAGAAGGACCCAGCGCGCCGGTACCCGGGCGTCACGGCGCTGGCGGACGACGTGCAGCGCTATCTCGATGGGATGCCTCTGGAGGCCGGGCCCCCGACGGTGCGATACCGCGCCTCCAAGGCGCTGCGCAGGCACAAGGTCGGCTTCGCCGCCGCTGGGGTGATGGGGCTTGCAGTCGTGGCGCTCGCGTCGGGCGCGGTCGTGTTCGGCCTGCGCCAGCGAGAGAACGCGGAGCGTCTCGAGGCGCAGCGCGCGCGGTCCGACACGGCGGCGGAGTTCGCGCGAGGGATCCTGACGGGCGTCGACCCGGCGCGCGCCCGCGGCGCCGACACGACGCTGCTGCGCGAGATCCTGGCGGACGCGACGACGCGCGTCGAATCGGAACTCCGCGACGCCCACCCCGAGGCGGCGTTCGACATGCGCACCACGCTCGGCGTCGTCTACTCGCGCATCGGCGACCTGGACGCGGCCCTGCGCCTGTTCACGCTCGCGTCGGTCGACGCGGCGGAGCGGTTCGGGCCCGGAGATGTCCGCACGCTCGAGGTCACCTCGCGCCGGGCGACGACCCTCACCGAGATGGGGCGCTACGACGAGGCGATCGCGCTGATGACGCCCGTGCTCGAGCAGCACCGGCGCGCGCGCGGCGACGCGCACCCGGAGACGCAGTCCGCCCTGCTCAACCTCGCGACGATGAAGGGGCGCGCGGGGCGGTCCGAGGAGGCGCGCCCGCTGCTTGAAGAGGTCTACGCGCTGCGCCTGCGAACCCTCGGCGCCGATCATGAAAGCACGCAGACCGCGGCGAACAACCTCGCTGTCACACTCTCCGACCTCGGCGACGACGAGGGCGCGGCGGGGTTGCTGCGATCTGTCCTCGACGCGCAGATCCGGACCCTGGGCGAGGAGCACCCCCGACCGCTGACCACGGCGCACAACCTGGCCGGGGCGCTCGTCGACGCCGGGCGCGAGGACGAAGCGACGGCGCTGATGGAACGCACGTTTGAGATCAAGAAGCGCGTTCTGGGCGAGGGTCACCCGAGCACGATGGTCACCGCCGGGTCGCTCGGCTCGGTCTACTCACGCACCGGGCGCGCGGCGGAGGCGGAGGCGCTGTTCCGACGCGCCATCGAGGTCGCGGAAACATCGCTCTCGCCCGACGACCCGCGCCGTGTCTCGCTGCTCAACGGGCTCGGAGGCCTGATGCTGCGCGAAGATCGTCCGGAGGAGGCGGAGCCGCTGCTGGCGCGCGCCGGCGAGATCATGGCCCGCGTCGCTGGCGAGGATCACCCACAGACCCTCAGGGTGCGCGCGAACCACGCGAACGCGCTGCTTCGCCTCCGGCGCTACGACGAAACGCGTGACACGGCGGAGCGCGCTCGCGAGGCGGCGAAGCATCGTCTCGGCCCGGCGCACCCGATCACGGTCGACCTGACGCGCACGCTCGCGTTCGCGCTCGACGGGAGCGGGGAGCGCGACGCCGCGGTCGGCCTGCTGCGCGAGGCGCGCGCCGAGTGCGCCGACAACGCGCAGGCGGAGCGTATCGACGAGGCGCTCGCCCGGGTCGCCGGGGCGGGCGCAGGGGGCTGATCACCTCGCGGAGCGCTGGAGCAGCCAGCGAAGCTCGGGCGCCTTGAGCGCGACGGACATGGCGAGGTACGCGACGCCGCCGACGCCGACCGCGCTCGCGAGGCGCGCGATCGAGAGCGGGTGGGTCAGGTCGCCCTCGCCGACCGGGGGCGCAGGGAAGAGCCAGAGCGTCGCGCCGACCCCGGCGCTCATCGCGACGGTCAGCGCGAGGGAACGCGCGACGCTGCGCCGGGTGTCGGCGTCGAGCAGCGGCGCGTCGGGCAGCAGTTTCGAGCGGGTGAGGCGCGCGAGCACGACCATCTGGAGCGTCGCGCTGATCGCCGTGGACCACGCCAGCGCGCCCTCGCGAAGCCCGGGGACCCAGATGAGCGTGAGGTTGAGCGCGAGGTTCACGAGCATCGCGCCCAGCGCGACCTTGACGGGCGTGACGGTGTCGCCCCTCGCGTAGAACGCGCGGACGAAGAGCTGGTTGGCGCTGTAGGCCCAGACGGCGAGGGAGTAGCCCATGAGGACGCTCGCGGCCCGGGTGGCGCCCTCGAGCGAGAAGTTCTCGCCGCGCAGCAGGACGAAGGTCAGGTCGTCTCGCACGAGAAAGAGCCCCGCGCTGGCTGGGAGGCCTATGTACAGCGAGAGTCGCAGCCCCCTGCGCAGGGTGTCGGCGAACTCGGCGGGCCTGTCTGCGGCGCGCGAGAGCAGGGGGAAGACCGCGGTTGCGACGGCGATGCCGAAGACCCCGAGGGGGAACTGGTAGAGGCGCTGCGTGTAGGTGAGGATCGCGTTGGACGCTTCGTCGAGCGGGTAGGCGATGCCGAGGATCGTCGGGCCGACGAGGAGGGGCCAGGCGGCGATCACGCCGTCGAGCAGCGTGTTGAGCTGGAGCGTCCCGAGGCCGAGCAGCGCGGGCCCGAACCGCCGCGCCATGCGCCGCGCCGGCTCGCGGACCGACGCGAATCCCCTGCGCCACGCGATGTAGCGGCGCACGCTGAACAGCGTCCACGCGAGCTGGAGCACGCCCGAGCACACGACCGCGATCGCGACGATGAACGCGGTCGATGTGGCGTTGATCCGGAAGACCGCGTAGGCGAGCAGGGCGGCGCCGATCGTGATCGCGTTGAGCAGCAGGGGGGCGGCGGCCATGGGCGCGAAGCGCCCGTGCACCTGCAGGATCGCGCCCGTGACCGCGACGGCGCAGATGAGGGGCATGTAGGGGAGCATCACCATCGCGAGGGTGAGCATGTACGCGCGGTCGGGGTTCTCGGGCGAGAGCTCGCGGATGAGGAAAAGCACCGCGATGCCGACCACGGTGATCACGCCGGTCAGGAGAAAGAGCAACGAGAACGCGAGGGTCGCGAACCGGTTCGAGAGCTCGGGGTCTTTCTCGACGAGCGAGGCGTACTCGGGGAGGAAGGCGGCGGTGAGGGCGCCCTCGCCGAAGAGGCGCCGGAAGAGGTTGGGGATGAGGAATGCGAAGGCGAAGGCGGAGCCGACGACGGTGTCGCCGAGCACGCGCGCCATGACGACGTCGCGGATGAGCCCCAGGAAGCGAGAGAGCAGCGTGAAGACCGCGACGACGCGGACGGCGCCGAAGAAGGAGGGGGCGGGCTGGGGGCGGGTCTCGGGCTCGGTCACGACGCAGATTCATCGACGCGCCGGGCGGCGCCGCGTTGACGAATGCGCGCGATCAGCAGCATGAACAGCGCCGCTCCGGCCACGCCCCCGAGGTTGGCGAGCAGGTCGTAGGCGCTCACATGGCGGTTCACCCCGGGGAGGCCCTGCGTCAGCTCGTCGAGGGGTGCGTAGACCGCGCCGATCACTGTGCAGACCGTGATGTTGCGGGTCGACAGCACCGGCCCGAAGAACGAAGCGGAGATGAGCAGCAGCGTCCAGAGCCCGAACGCGCCGAAGTGGGCGACCAGATCCGGTCGCTTGATGACTTCGATATCGAGCTCGAGATTCGGCCAGTGCGTGAGCGTCACGAGCACGAGCGCGAACACGACGAACGACGCGCGGGCTGCGATGGTCAGGCGCCGCGCGCGCTTCACGCCGGTGCGCCGGATGGGTCACGAGACGCGATCACGATCTCGGGGGCGGGTTGGCCGGATCGGCGCGCGAGCAGCGTGTCCCACTCGGCGACGATCTTCTTCGCGAGCTCCTCGTAGTCGCGAGCGCCCGGCGCGTCGGGGGCGTATTCGAACACCGTCTGCCCGAACGAGGGCGACTCGGCGAGCTTGATGTTGCGCCGGATCGGCGGGCGGTACACGCGCGCCGAGCGCCACGGCACGTCCTGCTCGCGCGCCTGCTCGAAGAAGGCGTCGAGATCCGCGACGACCTCCTTGCTGTGACGCGTGACCTCTTCGTGCATGCACAGGACGACGCCGCTGATGCGCAGGCGGTTGTTGAGTTGCTGCGAGACGAGCCTGACGGTCTCGAGGAGCTTGCCCACGCCCTGGAGTGCGAGGAAGTGCGCCTGCATCGGGATCATCACCTCGCGGGCGGCGGTGAGCGCGTTGAGCGTCAGCAGGCCCAGCGAGGGCGGGCAGTCCATGAGGATGAAGTCGTAGGCCTTCGTCGGGTCGCTCTGCAGGCGCGCGATGGCTTGGGTGAGGCGCTGCTGGCGGTCGGGGGCGCCCGCGAGTTCGGACTCCGCCGCGGCGAGGTCGGTCTCGGCCGGCAGCACGTCGAGGTTGTCGCGCGCGTGCGCGATCGCGTCGACGACGCGCGCCGGGTCGTGCAGCGCGTCATACACCGTGGCCCCGGTCGAGCCGGGCTCAACCCCCAGGTGCAGCGACGCGTGCGCCTGGGGGTCCAGGTCGATCAGCAGCGTGCGCCGGCCCTGCCGGGCGATGCCGGCGGCGAGGGTGACGGCGGTGGTCGTCTTGCCCACGCCGCCCTTCTGGTTCATGAAGGCGATCACGCGCGCCGGGCGCGGCGTCGGCGAGGGGTTGGCTGGCGAAGGGGTCGGGTCGGGCATCGTGGCAAGTCTACCGCGCGTCGGCGCGAGGATGGGATGTACCATGGGGCGTGGCCGCGATGGCGCACGAGGACGCGGTGGTGCTCCGGCTGTGGGACTTCTCCGAGACGTCTCAGACCGCGGCGCTGTTCACGCGCGGGCGCGGCATCGTGCGCTGTCTCGCGAAGGGCAGCAAGCGCCCTCGCGCCAAGTTCAGCGGGGGCCTCGAGCTCGTGACCCGCGGCGAGGCGGTTCTGATCGTCAAGCCGGGCGCCGAGCTGGCCCAGCTCATCGAGTGGGATCTGGGCGAGAGCTACTTCGGGCTGCGGCGCAGCGTCGACGCGCACCTGGCCGGGGCGTATGCCGCCGATCTGGTCTTCCGATGCGTGACCGACCACGACCCTCACGAGCGCCTTTTCGAGGCGCTGCTGGACGCCCTCCGCCGGGTGGACGAGGGGGCGCTCGACCGAGCGGCGATACTGGATTCGGTCATCCGTTTTCAGTGGGCGATGCTTCGAGAGACCGGGTACACGCCGTCGCTCGGGGTGGATGTCCGCACCGGCGGCGCGCTCGAGCCCCGGGCGAGTTACGGGTTTGACCCTCGCCTGGGAGGCCTGACGCGCGATCCGGGGGCCGGGGGAGAGATCTGGCGGGTCCGTTCTGAGACCGTGGAAGCCCTTCGGACGCTTGCCGTTGAAGCCCCCCAGAGTGACGCCCGGACGGGCGAAGGGCCGTCGGGCCCGGGGGATGTGCTGGGGAATGACGCCGCGTCGCGCGGCGTGCGTCTTCTGGCGGCGTGGATCGCGGCCGCGTTCGGGGAGGCGCCGCCGTCTCAACAGGCGTTCCTGGATCGGCTTGCGCGTAATTAACGACGTCGGTCACCGCTTTGGAGGGTCAAGTATCGGCTCGTGTCAGCCGATCGAAATTACACGCACACACTGGGTCGCGGCGACGCCCCCGGACTCTCCCGAAAGCGGTGATCAGCTTGGATAGCCAGGTGCTCGATCGTGTCCTGAGTTCAACGCGGCTTCCGACGCTTCCCGCTGTGGCGCTTCGCGTGATCGAGCTCTCCAGCCGTCCGGACGTGGCGCTGCGCGATGTCGCCGAGACCATCCAGAACGACCAGGCGCTCGCGGCGCGTGTTCTGAAGACCGTCAACTCGTCGTACTACGGGCTGAGCAAGCGCTGTTCGACGATCAGCCAGGCGATGGTGGCGCTGGGGCTGAAAACCGTGAAGACCATCGCGCTGGGGTTCAGTCTGATCCACGCGATCGGCGGCGACGAGGACGACGGGTTCGATTACATGACGTATTGGAAGCGCGGGCTGCTGGGCGCGACGGGCGCGAGCGCCGCCGCGGACGCCGTGGGAGGACTCGACGCCGAGGAAGCGTTTCTTGCCGGGTTGCTGCAGGACGTGGGTGCGCTGGCGTTGCACCGCGCTCTGGGGCAGGACTACGAGGGCGTGGAGCGCGTCGCCGGGGATGACCACCGCCTGCTGTCCGGCGCCGAGAGGGGCGCGCTGGGGATCGACCACGGCGAGGTGGGCGCGCGCCTGGCCGATTCGTGGAAGCTGCCGGACTCGCTCGTCGAGCCGATCCGTTTCCACGAAAGCCCCGACGATGCGCCCGCTGAGTATTCCCTCGCGACCAGGTGCGTCGCGCTGGGCGCGCTGGGCGCAGGCGTGCTGATGAACCCGCTCGACGCGGCGCGACTCTCGCACTTTCGCGAGCGGGCCGAGTCGTGGCTCGGGCTCGAGCGTGCGCAGGCCGACGAGCTGCTCGCAACGATCGAGCGCGAGGCGCGCGTGCAGGCGTCGCTCTTTCGCATCGAGGTCGGCGAGCTCCCCAAGGCGCAGGACCTGATCTCACGGGCTCAGGAGCGCCTCGCCGATATGGCGCTCGACGCGCAGATGCAGGTCGACCGGCTCGCGGTGCAGAACAAGTCGCTGCAGCGACAGTCGACGACCGACGCGCTGACCGGCGTCAGCAATAAGCGAGCGTTCCAGACGCGCGCGGCGCAGGTCTTCAACGAGGCGCGCGCCTCCGGCGAATCCCTCGCTGTTCTCTTCCTCGATCTCGACTTCTTCAAGCAGGTCAACGACACGCTGGGCCACCTCGCCGGCGATGTCGTGCTCAAGGAGGCGGCGCGTCGCCTCAAGCAGACGATCGGCGCGCGCGGCGAGCTCTTCCGCTTCGGCGGCGAGGAGTTCGCGGCCCTGCTGCCGGGTGTCTCGCTCAAAAAGGCCGAGGCGGTCGCCGAGATGCTGCGCGTCATCATCTCCTCGCAGCCCGTCGACCTGCGCGAGGCGAAGACCGAGAAGCCGAGCGTCAAGATCACCGTCAGCGTGGGCGTCGCGGCGCTCGACGACGAATCGCGAGAGATCTTCACCGATGTGGAGCGCCTCGTGAACGCGGCCGATCAGGGCGTGTATGCCGCCAAGAAGGGCGGGCGCGACTGCGTGCGATCCTTCCGGTTCGGCCAGTCCAAGGGACAGGGCCACACGATACGCGCCGCCTGAGGCGCGACTCACCCCTCGATCGGAGACGCGCCGGGCCCGGCATCGCGGGTCCGCGTCATCGCGCCCAGCAGGCGGCGCACCACGTCGCCGGGGTGCATCGACTCGCACACGGCGCTCGACACCGCCACGCCCGTCGCGCCGGTCTTCGCCACGAGATCGATATTGCCCGGCGCGATCCCGCCGATCGCGAGGTGGGGCGGCAGGCGCGGCTCGTACTCGAGGTACTTCTTGAGGTACTCGAGCCCGGCGATCGTGTCCTTGTGCTTGGTCGTGGACGGGAACATCGGGCCCACGCCGCAGTAGTCCGCGCCCTCGCGAAGCGCGCGCGTTGCGTGCAGGATGTTCGCGGTCGAGACGCCCACGAGCAGGCGCGCGCCCGAGAGGCGGCGCACATCGGCGACCGACATGTCTTCCTGGCCCAGGTGCACGCCGTCGGCGCCCGCCAGCAGCGCGATGTCGGGCCGGTCGTTGATGACCGCGGCCACGCGCGACCCGCCGGTGTGGCACAGCTCGACGAGCACGCGCGCCCGCGCGAGCAGTTCGGCGTCGGAGATGTCCTTCTCGCGCAGTTGGATGCAGTCCGCGCCCGCCTCGATCGCCTCGTTGGCGACATCGAGCCACGAGTGGTGGCGGCAGAGGTCCTTGGTGACGATGACGCAGAGTTTCCATGTCGCGCGCCGGGGCGAGCCCAGCGCGAGCACGGTCCGCATCTCGGCGTCGTAGGCGCGATAACGCAGGCGCTCGAAGGCGCGCCACGCCGGCTCGTCGGGCTGCGCCGCGGCACGGGGCTCGGCGTCGTTCATCCCGCCCCGAGCCGGGGCGCGGATCGCGCCGGGCAGGGCCTTGGCGATCTCTTCGATCGAGCGCAGCGCCTCGGTCAGGCGCTTGCCCGCGGCTGAAGCGACCGAGCGCAGCGATTCGCGCTCGCCCTCGGCCTGGGTCTTGATGTCCTTGCCCACATCGTGCACCGCGTCGCGGGCGGCGATGAGTTCGAGGTCGTCGATGCCCAGCAGCGCCGCGGCGTCGCGCAGCGCGTGACGCATGGATTTCAGTTCGCCGGACAACTCTCGGTCGTCCAGCGCGAAGCGCGCGATGTCTTCGAGCACGCGCAGGGCCTCGCGCGCGCGGTTCAGGTTGGCGTCAAGGATTCGGGCGGCGGAATGCATGGGGAAGAGTAGGGAGTGGGGAGCAGGCAGCAGGGAAGAGTCGGGGGTGATCTGGCCCCCTCCGAGGGGAGAGGGCCGGGGTGAGGGGTTTGGATCTGTCAGTGACGATCGTGGGCGCGGTCTTCCCGTGTGCCTCGTGCCTCGTTACTCGTGTCTTCCGACAAACACCTCATCTGGATCGCAGCCCTGCGGGCTGCTCACTGTCCTCTCCCCGCGTGCGGGGCGAGGAGGCGTTGCCGCGGCATCACACTCGCTGCGCTCGTGTGATGGCACCGTCAGCGCTCGTGGCACGGCTGCGCCGCACCGCGCCACCCAGTCTTCCCTCCGCGTCCTCTGCGCCCTCCGCGGTGAATCTCTTCCTTTTACGCCGACGCGAACTTCTTGCTCTTGTCCAGCGCGTTCTCGAGGTCGGCGATCAGGTCGTCGACATCCTCGATGCCCACGCTGAGGCGCACGAGCGAGTCGGAGATGCCGAGTTGCGCGCGCATCTCGGGGGGCACGCTCGCGTGGGTCATGATCGCGGGGTGTTCGATCAGCGACTCGACGCCGCCGAGGGATTCGGCGAGGGTGAAGAGCCGGGTGTGCTCGAGGAACTCGCGGGCGCGATCGAGGCCGCCGTTGGGGAACATGGTGATCATGCCGCCGAAGCCGGACATCTGCTTCTTGGCGATCGCGTGCTGGGGGTGGCTGGGGAGGCCGGGGAAGATGACCTTCTCGATGTCGTCGCGCGCTTCGAGCCACTGGGCGATCTTCATCGCGCTCTGGTTGTGGCGGTCCATGCGCACCGCGAGGGTCTTGATGCCGCGGAGCGTGAGGTAGGCGTCGAAGGGGCCCATGACGGCGCCGATGGAGTTCTGCACGAAGCGGATCTTCTCGGCGAGCGCCGGGGTGTTGACGACGAGGATGCCGCCCACGACATCGCTGTGCCCGCCCAGGTACTTCGTCGACGAGTGCATCACGATGTCGCAGCCCAGTTCCAGCGGGCGCTGGTTGATGGGCGTGGCGAAGGTGTTGTCGCACGCGACGAGGATATTGGGGTTCTTCTTCTTCACCAGGTCGCTGATGGCGCGCAGGTCGGCGAGTTTCAGCGTGGGGTTGGTGGGCGTCTCGATCCAGACGAGTTTCGTCTTGTCGGTGATCGCGTTCGCGACGCGCTGCGCGTCGGAGAGGTCGACGAAGGAGAACTTGAGCCCGGCGGAGCGCTCGCGCACGCGCCGGAAGAGGCGGTTCGTGCCGCCGTAGAGGTCGTCCATCGCGACGACATGGTCGCCCGAGTCGAGCGTGTCGAGGAGCGTGGCGATCGCGGCCATGCCCGACGCGAAGGCGAACCCGCCGCAGGACGGGTCGGCGGACTCGGGCACGCCCGATCCTTCGAGCCCTGCGATCATGCGCTCCAGCGCGTAGCGCGTGGGGTTGTGCGAGCGCGAGTACTCGAAGCCGGCGTGCTTGCCGGGCGACTCCTGCGCGTAGGTGGACGACACGGAGATCGGGGGCATCACGGCGCCGGTGACCGGGTCGGGTCGCTGGTTCGCATGGATGCACTTGGTGGCGATCTTGACGCGCGAGGGGTCGAGCATTCGAGAGACTCACTGGGTGGCGTGGTGCGGCGAAGCCGTGCCACGGTTGGGCGATCGGGGAACGAGAAGAAGGAGAGGAAGGAGCCGGAGCCCGGGTCAGTGCTGCGCACATGCCCCGGGGCACCGTTCAATCAAAAGAATCACGCGAGCTGCGCTCGCAGGTAGTTGATCAGGTCGATCTTGGTGATGAGCCCGTAGTACACGCCCTCGGCGTCGCTGACAATCGCGACGCGGTCGGCGCGGAAGATGGGCATGAGGTCCTTGACATCTGCGGTGGGTGGCACCGTCTCGAGGCGCGAGGTCATGAACTCGCGCACCGGGCGCTCCAGCAGTTTCGCGTCGCCCCCGGCGCGATCGAGCGCGAGCAGGATGTCGCTGTCGTCGATCACGCCGACCACGGTGTCGCGGTCCTTGTGGGTGCGCGAGGGCTCGACGACCGCCATCTGCGACACGCCGTAGAGCATCATGTTCTTGTGCGCCTGGCGGACGGGGTCCATGGGCGACACGGTGTAGTCCTCGCGGAACGCGTGGCGGCGCGCGATCAGGTCGCGCAGGTCGCCGGTCTTCTCGCGCTCCAGGAAGCCCTGGTCCATCATCCAGAAGTCGTTGAACATCTTGCTCAGGTACTTCGCGCCCGAGTCGCAGATGAAGGTCACCACCGTCCTGGGCTCGGTCTGCCTGCGGCACCACACCATGGCCGCGTGCAGCAAGGCGCCGGCGGACGAGCCCGCCAGGATGCCCTCCCTGCGCAGCAGCTCGCGCCCGGCCAGGAACGCGTCCCTGTCGGTGACGGCGATCGCCTCGTCCGCCAGGTCGAGGTGGCACACCGGGGGCACGAAGTCCTCGCCCATGCCCTCGATCATCCACGAGCCGGCGGCGACCTCTCTGCCCTCGTTCACGAGCGGCGCGATGATCGAGCCGACCGGGTCGCCCACGACGACCTTGATGTTCGGGTTCTTCTCTTTGAGGTACTTGGCGACGCCGGTGAGCGTGCCGCCGCTGCCCACGCCCACGACGACGGCGTCGACCTTGCCCTCGCACTGGTCCCAGACCTCGGGGCCGGTGGTCTCGTAGTGGGCGCGCCAGTTGTGGTCGTTGGCGAACTGGTTGATGTAGAACGCGTTGGGGATCTCTTTGGCGAGGCGCTCGGCGACATCCTGGTAGTACTCGGGGTGGCCCTTGTGGACATCGGAGCGGGCCATCACGACCTCGGCGCCCATGGCGCGCAGGTTCATGATCTTCTCCTGGCTCATCTTGTCGGGCACGACCACGAGCAGGCGGTACCCCCGCTGCACGCACATCAGGGCGAGGGCCAGCCCGGTGTTGCCGGCGGTTCCCTCCACGATG
The DNA here is from genome assembly GCA_019636675.1 of Phycisphaeraceae bacterium. Classification (NCBI taxonomy): domain Bacteria; kingdom Pseudomonadati; phylum Planctomycetota; class Phycisphaerae; order Phycisphaerales; family Phycisphaeraceae; species Phycisphaeraceae bacterium. The sequence goes on along the minus strand of JAHBXC010000007.1, from coordinate 3,680 downwards.
GTGGGGCGCGGGTTGGCCTTGGGGTCGATCTTGCCCTCGCGCTCGGCCGCCTCGACCATCCACAGCCCGATGCGGTCCTTGATGGACATCGCCGGGTTGAGGTTCTCCATCTTGACCAGCAGGCGGCAGGGGCCGACATCCAGCCGGGTCAGCTCGAGCATGGGGGTATTGCCCACCATGTCGAGGACAGAGGTGTAGAGGGGCGCGAGGGGCTTGTGCACGCGCGCGGGGATGGCGCCGCCCCCGGAAGCACCCCCGGGGGCGCCCCCTGCGGGGCCCGAAGAGGCCTTCCCGGTGACATGAGCGGCGGCGGTGGCTGAGGTCTGCGTCGGCATCGGGAGAGTCTATCGCGCGGGGGCGTGGAAAACGAAAACGCCCCGCTGGGCGGGGCCAAGGTGGGGAGCCGAGCTTAGAGATTGGCCTAGAAATAGAAAGCAGGGGGCATTTGCCCGCCGGTGACGCGAAGGTGGTCTGGGAGCCAGACTTGGCGTTCCGGCCACCAGACATAGATGTAGGTGATCACAAACTCGTCACCGCCACGAGTAATGACGGGGATCTCGACCGCAGCGACCGGCTTGCCTTCTGCATTGAGATCTTTGGTTGATCTGGGGAACCGGTAGCGAGACGGAACAACCATCCCGCCGCCTTGCTTGCTTACGAAGGTGCGAGCAGAATTCGGCGAATCGCCCAAAACATCGACCGTCGTTCTTGCGCTGTCAAAGTAGACGATAGACAGATCGTTGTCCGAGTCGTACCAGCACGATCGTTGCTGCTCATACGCCCTCTGGGTCGCCGGCGAAGGATCGCTGGAATCGTACACGAACCGTCCACCCCAACTCTCGATCAAGGCGTCGTAGGCCTTGATGTCGCCTTTGTGCCACACGCGAGCGATCTCTGCCGCCTGAACTCCGAGCTGTCTCGCGGCGATGGGTTCGATATCTACTCCGAGCGCATGCGCTTCGACGGCAACAAGCAACGCAGACGCATTCTCGTTACCGATGTCGCTCGCCGGTTTCGACGAAGCATCTTCGGCTGGAGTGGGTGAGTTGTCGCGCTGGCATCCCATGTGAAGGGGGACTGCCAGCAGCAGCAGCCAAATCATGGAATTGGTCATGTGTTGCTCCGTGTGGTTGACCTCGAATTAAGGGAGTTCGCCCGGACCGTCGGGGTCAAGATCTCCCGGATGCGAAGGGCAGCTCTGGCAAGTGGTAGACATCTGCGCGGCCGGAAGCACGAGGACCGAATGGCAGCAGAGCCCATTCGTGCAACACGCAAACCTGGCGTGGTCCAGAAGTCCGAGTTCATCGTAGAGGGCACCGTAGCAACAAAAGGTGCCCGAGGGGCAGGAAAACGCGTAGGGATTTCCCACCTCGTCAGGAAAGTCACGATCTGGAATCCAGCAGCGGCCAGAAACTCCAACATTCGGCGGAGACCAGCCAACCACGACAGAACTCATGGAGGCGAGCAGGGCGCACGCTGCGAGAACCTTTTTCATGGAATGCCTTTCATCGAAAATCTCTCCCGGAAAGACCTTCCCGGGTAGTCAGCATGGGAATGGCGGCGTCGCGAAAGAAACGGTTGGGCACGGGTGGTAGCGCGTCTGACAGATGCGCGAGTCGGCCGTGGCCGTCCACGCACGCGACAGCAAGGCGTGGAGCGATGTTTCTGTCGCGCGTCCCGGCGACGCTGGCTCGCTCAACCACGAGGGCCTTGGACGAGGCGTACGACGCTTCGGAGAGTCTCACCCGGCGCCACATGCTCCGGTGTTGGGCCGCCGGATCTCGCCAGTGCTCCGGTCCTGCAAGGACCGAATGCGTCAAGTCGAAGTCGGTTTCGTAGAGGCGTTCCGGGTCGGTTCGCCGTGATGGACTTAACCAGACCTGAGAAGGCTCGTAGCCGATCGCGAGCAGGAGGGCGGGCCAGATCGATGCCTGGGCGAAATAGTCGGTGCCGATGACCATGGAGCGGGGTATTTCGATCTCGACCGCCATCCCCTCTGCGCTCATGCCGAAACGGGCGCGGGTAAGACTGGTTGGGATCGAATCGGCGTGATTGGCTGCACTGCCGATGAGCAGCGCCCCACACTCGCGAGCACGGGTAAGCGCTTGATTCTCTTGGGCTTTCATCCGCACCAGCCGCAGAGTCGGCAGCATGATCGCGAGGATCGTGCCGATGATCGCGATCACCACCAATGCTTCGATAAGGGTGAAAGCGGTTCGGCGGTCGATTCGAGTATGGCGAAACCCCGGATCGCTCATGCGCAGCAAGATAAATCAGGGGAAGGGGGCTGTCAACCCCCTTTTTTCGGATTTATTCCAGCGCCGCGGCGCCCGAGATGATCTCGGTCAGTTCCGTGGTGATCTGGGCCTGGCGGGCGCGGTTGAACTTGCGCGTCAGGGCCTTGCCCATCTTGCCGGCGTTGTCGGTGGCGGCCTTCATCGCGACCATGCGCGCGATGTGCTCGCTCACCAGCGCGTCGTTCACGCTCTGGAAGAGCGTGGTCTTGACCGCCTGGGGCAGGAGTTCCGCGAGCAGTTCCTCGGCGGAGGGGGTGAACTCGTACTGGGCCGCCGGGCCCGACTTGGCCTCGGTCCCGGCCGGGCTCTTGAGGGGCAGGAGCTGCAGCACCTCGGGGGTCTGCTTGCCGGCGGAGATGTATCGCATGTACGCGATGCGCACGGCGGAGAACTCTCCGGCGGCGAAGCGGTCCATGTAGTCCTCGGCGATGCGCTCGATGACCTCGAAGGTCGGCTTGTCGCCCACGGTGTGGGACTTGGCGACATCGACGCCGTTGTACTTGAGGAAGGCCAGCCCCTTCTTGCCGATGAGCTCGATCTCGGGGGTCTTGCCGGCGACGCGGGTCTCGCGGATGTGGCGCATCGCGGTGCGGAGGATGTTGCCGTTGTAGGCGCCGCAGAGCCCGCGGTCGGAGGTGATGACGAGGAGCAGCTCGGGCTTGGAGGCCGAGCCGGGGGCGCCGTCGATGAGTGGGCTGGAGATGTTGCCGGCGGTGGCGCCCAGTTCCTGGACGAGCTCGAAGACGCCCTCGGTGTAGGGCTTGGTGGCGGTGGCGCGCTGCAGGGCGGCGGCGAACTTCGCCGTCGCGATCATCTGCATCGTCTTGGTGATGCGGCGGATGTTGCCGACCGCCTTGATCCGCAGTTTGATTTCGCGCGTTTTAGCCATAGGGCGGGGAGTGTAGGCGGGGGGCAGGCAAGAGGCACGGGGGGGAAGGGAGTAGGGAATGGGGAATAGGGAGCAGGGGGAGAAGACAGGGGAGGGGGGTGGCGTGGTACGGCCGCAGGCCGTGCCACGGGGGGGGGGGGGGGGGGGGGGGGGGGGGGGGGGGGGGGGCGCCCGGCGCTTTGCGCCGGGACACCTGCGATGCTCGGGTGCAGGGGCTCGTCGCCGACTCGCTGCGATCGCTTCGCTCACTGCGCTCAAACAGGGGCGACGAAGTCAGAGATACGAAGCGCGCTGCGCGCGCGCCCCTCCGTCCTGCGCTTCTCGCCGCCCCCAACGCCCCCCACCCGACCGCCGGCCCCCCGGGCCTCGCCGTTGCCAACATCAGCCGAGCATGCGAAGAGAAAAGGGGCGGCGGTTGTTCTAGTGGGGGTTTGAGTGACGGTGCAGGTGCTCATGGCGGCCTTCGCCATCGACCTCACGCACGGAAAGCGCGT
>JAHBXC010000006.1 GCA_019636675.1 Phycisphaeraceae bacterium | reverse complement strand
TGGCTCGCAGCCCTGCGGGCTGCTCGCCGTCCTCTCCCCGCGAGCGGGGCGAGGAGGCGGGAGCGATGCGCATCTCTCTTTCCGGCCCCCTCTCCCCTGAGGGGAGAGGGCTGGGGTGAGGGGTTCGGAACTGACTGGTGTGATGATTCCGATCGGACCTCCCGTGGCACGGCTGCGCCGTACCACGCCACCCATCTTCCCATCTTCCTGCTCCCTACTCCCTGCTCCCCACTCCCTTCCCAGAAAGTGTTTGGAGATCCTCCGTTCCTGCGGTACCTTCTTCTGAGCACAAGGGGCCGAAGTCCCGGAGGAGATCCGCATGCGTATCCGTGAAGGTGTCATCGCGTTGTCCGCCGCGGCGGTGGTGTGCGCGAGCGCGCTCGCGTCCCACCCCGTCACCACGATCCACGGGCATGAGTTCGTCACGGTGGGCGCGCCGGGCAACGCGGCGATCGTTCTGCCGCAGATCAACGGGATCGGGCCGCTGACGCCCATCGGGGCCGTCGATCGGGCCTTCCGCGTCACACGCAACGAGGTGACCCGCGGCCAGTGGCTGGGCTTCATGGACGCATACCGGCCACATTTGACGCTCGGCGACTTCGGCGGCATGCAGTTCACTGGCGGAGCCGCGCAGTACGCCGGGATCGGCCCCGACGGCCTACCGCAGTATCAAGTGCTCTCGCCACAGCTCGCGAACCTCCCGGTGACGCCCTCGTGGACTTATGTCGCGCGCTTTATGAACTGGATGCACAACGGCGCCAAGCCCATCCACGAGGCGACCTTCGACGACTTCCACACCGGCGCGTACAACATGAACGACTTCGGCACCACGACGCCGGTGGTCCGTCAGGAGGGCGCGCGCTTCTTCATGATGGACTACGACGAGTGGACCAAGGCGGTGTACTACGACCCCAACCGCTTCGGCGAGGGCCAGGGTGGGTACTGGACCTTCCCCGACGGCAGCAACACGCCGCTGGTGCAGGGCCCGCCTCCCCCGGACGGCCACGGCGAGACGAGCGGGGGCTACGCGTGGGGCGGGATTGCGCCGCCCCCGGTTGGGGCCTACGGGGTGGAGACGCCGTGGGGTTTGCTCGACGCGTCAGGCGGCGCGCGAGTGGCTGGAGCGTCTCGGTGATCAATTCCCGCCAGAGACCTTCAATCTGAAGCCTGCCGCGGGCAGCTGGGCGGGTTCATCGGCCAACGGGAGTGAGCAGTTCGACCGGCTCGGCTGGATGGGCGGAGGCGCAGCGTCTGGCTCTCTGTTTGGTTTCCGCATCGCGACCGTCATCCCGGCCCCGCCGGCGGGCGCGGTGATCGTCGGCGCGATGGTGTTTGCGGCGCGCAGGCGGCGCTGAACTCCCGTCCCCCCCTCCCGCTCGCGGGAGGGGGCAGGGGGAGAGCGAACGAGCAAGCGTCAACCTTCTGAAGACCCTCCCCTAACCCCTCCCGCGAGCGGGAGGGGGACCGGAGCACGCCTGCCCGTTTTTCCCTCTGCGCACGCTGCGTCCTCAGCGTTGAATCTCTTCTCGCCGTGGCACGGTTGCGCGTGCACCACGCCACCCGACGCTCCCCTTCTCCCCCCATTGCCCATTGCCGACTGCCCATTGCCCCTCCCCTGCTGCCCGCTCAGCCCTCCCTGCTCCCTCCCCCGACCATTTTTCTCGGCCCTTCGCGTCAGGCGAGCCCCCTATCTTTCCGATAACCTCTGCGGCGTCCGGACTTGCCGGGCGTCGCCCAGCGTCGGCGGCGTCTTGCCGCCGGACATGATCGTGCGCCCAGGCCGCGCCCGCTCGTGTCCGTCTCGACCCGCCCCTTCCCCTGCCTGCGAGGGCCAACCGTGCCCCTTCTCGACTCGCTCCTCAGTCTTTTCAGCGTTGACATGGGAATCGACCTGGGCACCTGCAACACCCTTGTTGCGGTGCGCGGGGAGGGCATCGTTCTGAATGAACCCTCCGTGGTCGCGGTGCGCAAGGGCACGAACCAGGTGCTGGCCGACGGCAACGCCGTGGGCTGGATGGCCAAGGAGATGCTGGGCAAGACCCCCGGCACCATCACCGCCGTGCGTCCTCTGAAGGACGGCGTGATCTCCGACTTCGAGATCACCGAGGCGATGCTGGCGTACTTCATCCGCAAGGTGAACGGGAAGACCCGGTTCTACGGGCCGCGCGTGGTCATCGCGGTGCCCTCGGGCATCACGGCGGTCGAGAAGCGCGCCGTGCTGGACTCTGCCGAGCGCGCCGGCGCGCGCAAGGTGTTCCTGGTCGAAGAGCCCATGGCCGCCGGCATCGGCGCCGGGCTGCCCATCGTCGAGCCGACGGCGAGCATGATCGTGGACATCGGGGGCGGCACGACCGAGGTGGCGATCATGTCGCTGGCCGACATCGCGACCTGCGAGTCGATCCGCGTCGCGGGCGACGACTTCGACGAGTCGATCATCAGTTACCTCAAGAAGACCTACAACCTGATGGTCGGCGAGCAGACCGCCGAGCGCGTCAAGATCGACATCGGCAGCGCGTTCCCCCTCGAGCAGGAGATGACGCTGGATGTGCGCGGGCGCGACATGGTCAGCGGCCTGCCGCGCAAGATCAGCATCACCAGCGAAGAGATCCGCGAGGCGCTGCAGGAGCCGGTGACGGCGATCATCGAAGCGGTCACGCGCACCCTCGAGCGCGCCGAGCCCGAACTGGCGGCCGACCTGGTCGACAACGGCATCTGCCTCGCCGGCGGCGGCGCGCTGCTGCGCGGGATCGACAAGGTCATCCACAACGCGACGGGCCTCGAGGTCCGCATCGCCGACGACCCCCTCACCTGCGTGGCCCGCGGCACGGCGATCTACCTCGAACACCTCGAGGAATGGAAGCACACGCTGGAGCAGGATATGGAGATGTGATTGGGAAGGCAGTGGGGAGCGGGCAGCAGGGAGCAGGAAGAGGGGAACAGGAAGAAGGGCCAATGGGCGCGACGATCACCAGTTATCGCGATCTGTTGGCCTGGCAGAAAGCGTTCGCTGTCGGGTTGGATGTGTACCGGGTGACCGACATGTTTCCCGACCGTGAGCGATTCTCGCTCACCCAGCAGATGCGCCGCAGCGCGGTCTCCGTTCCGAGCAACATCGCCGAGGGGTATGGCCGGGGAAGCCGCGTGGAGTACCTTCGGTACCTCAAGATCTCTCGTGGCTCCTTGTGTGAACTCGAAACCCAGATGCTCTTCGCGATTGAACTGAAGTACGCGTCCGAATCGACGACGAATGAACTCCTCCGCTCCATCGAAGAAACCAAGCGCATTCTCGCCGGCCTGATCCGGAGCATCGAACGCCCCGCACTCTGACTTCTTTCCTGCTCCCTGCTCCCCACTCCCTGCTCCCTCTCACGAATGGCACGAGGAAGAACCAACCCCCGCCGAACGCTTGTCATCGCCGCCGCGGCGCTGGCTGTGCTCGCGCTGCTGCCCTCGCGGTTCACGCGGGTGGCGACCTCGTTCGCGGCGGAGCCGGCGCTGATCGCGCTGGCCCCGCCCTCGCGGGTGTTCACGCTGGTCGCGGATTTCCTGCGTCCGACGCGCGTGCGAGGGCTGGCCGACGACCCGGCGATCCGTGAGGTCGAGAACGCGCGCGACGAGTATCAGCGCCGGTGGCGCAGCGCCGAGCAGCGCGTGGGCGAGCTGGAGCGTCTGCTCGCGGAGCTGCAGGGCGGGCGGGCGCTCATCGCCGACGTGGGGTACACGCCCTTCGCGGCGCCGGTCATCGGGCGCGCCACCGACCCGTCGTCGGGGCAGCTCGTGGTTCGCGGCGGTCGCGATCGCGGCGTCAACCCCGGCGCGGTCGTGAGCGCCTCGGGCGTGCACCTGGTGGGGCGCGTGGTCGCCGTCAACGCGCGCACCTGCGAGGTGCTGCCGATCACCCACCCGGCGACGCGCTGGGTTCGCGTCGTGGTGGACACCGACGAGCCGGGCGCGCTGCCGATCGCGCAGATCCAGCCGGCGGGCCCGAGCGCGCGCGGGATGCTTCGCGGCGAGCTCGACGCCGACTCGCCGCCGGTGCGCGTCGGGCAGGTCGTGCGCCTCGCGGACGACACCTGGCCCGCGAGCGCGCGCAGCATGGTGCTGGGCGAGATCGTCGAGGTCGCGCCGAAGGACTCGCAGCCGCTGCGCACCGTGATCACCGTGAAGCCCAAGATCGATCCCACGCGCGTCAGCCAGGTGTATGTCTGGATCGCCGACGCGCCGTCGGGCGCGCAGGAGGGCCAGCGATGAACCGCATCGCCTTCGCGCTGGCCGCGTGGATCGCCCTGGGCGCCGAGCTTGGTCTGAAGCCGGCGCTCGCGCTGGGCCAGACGAGCGTGGCCCCGTCGTTCGCGCTGATCCTGCTGGCGTTCGTCGCGATGTGGGCCGCCCCGGTCGCGGTGTATGTCGCGGCCATCACGGTGGGCGTGCTGCTGGACCTGACGCACCCCCCGATGCTGGCGAGCGGCGCGTCGTCGGTGGTGGTGATCGGCCCCTACGCGCTCGGGTGCCTGGCCGGGGCCTACGCCGCCGTCACCTCGCGCGGGCTGCTCATCAAGCAGAACCCGCTGTCGTTCGGCTTCGTCGCGCTGGTGCTGTGCGTGGTGATGCACGCGGTGGTCGTGACGCTGCTGCGTGTGCGCGCGAGCTATGACGACCTTTTGATCACTTTCTCTCACGAGGTGGGCGCGCGCCTGGGATCGTCGGTCTACACCGCGGTTCTCGCGCTCCTGGCGGGGCCGATCCTGCGCCTGCTCATCCCCGTGTTCGGGTTCCCGGCGTCGCTGACCTCGCGAGGGCGCCGGTTCTGAGGGTTGCTCCGATGCGACCGGGGGGCGTCGCGCCGGTAGACTCGGACGCGATGACCATGCTCGATGCCATGCCGACCGCCCAGCGGGAGCCCTGCCCCGTCCCCCCCAACGCGACCCCGGTCGCCGAGCTGCGCCAGATCCGCAAGGTCTATTACAAGCCCGACGGCTCGGTCCTCGTCGAGGCCCTCAAGGACCTCGATCTGACCATCTACAAGGGCCAGTATGTCGCGATCATGGGCGCGTCCGGCTCGGGCAAGAGCACGCTCATGAACATCCTGGGCTGCCTCGACCAGCCCACCGGGGGGCAGTACCTGCTCTCGGGCACGCCCATCGAGGAACTCTCCGACACCGAGCTCTCCGAGTTTCGCGGCAAGACGATCGGCTTCGTCTTCCAGGCGTTCAACCTGATCCCGCAACTCTCGATCGAAGAGAACGTCGAGGTCCCGCTGTTCTATCAGGGAATCCCCAAGATCACCCGTCGCGAGCGCTCGCTCCAGAAGCTCGACCTCGTCGGGCTGGGCAACCGCGTGGGGCACCGCCCGAGTGAACTGTCGGGCGGGCAGCAGCAGCGCGCCGCGATCGCGCGTGCGCTCGTCACCGAGCCAGTGATCCTCATGGCGGACGAGCCCACCGGCAACCTCGACTCGACCACCGGCGAGGCCATCCTCCAGATCATCGAGAACCTCCACGCGCAGGGCATGACCATCGTCATGGTCACCCACGACAACAAGATCGCCAACCGCTGCGAGCGCATCGTCCGCCTCAAGGACGGCGTGCTCGAGTACGACATCAAGGGCGGCGGGCACCCCGACAACAAACCCGGCGCCGCCTGAGCGCACGCCTCGGGATCGAGTACCATCCGCCCATGCGGATCCTCGGCGTCGATCCCGGACTGCTGCGCACCGGCTACGCCTGTCTCGACTGCGCCGACGGATCGCTCACCCCCACGGTCATCGAAGCGGGCGTGTTCCGGCTGACGCGCGGCGCCAGCGTCGCGCAGCGCCTGGTCGAGCTCGAGCACGACCTCGCCGACGCGATCGAACGCCTGCGACCAGACGCCGCCGCCGTCGAAACGCTCTTCTCGCATTACAAGCGACCCACCACCGCCGTGGTCATGGGGCACGCGCGCGGCGTCATCCTGCTGACCATCCAGCGGGCCGGGCTCGCCCTGCACGAACTCGAACCGGCAACGGTCAAGAAATCGCTGACCGGCGCCGGACGCGCCAGCAAGGAACAGGTCCAGCGGGCGGTGCAGGGGCAGCTCCGACTCCCCGCGATGCCCGAGCCCCCCGACGTCGCCGACGCGATCGCGATCGCTCTCTGTGCCGCGCGCCGGCGCGTCTTCGACCAGACCCCCACCCGGAGCGGATAACCCCCGGACGCCCCTCAGGGCGGGCCCTCGCTTGACCGATATGTAACTCCGGTTACAATGCGCACCGTCACCGGACCCCCTGCGAGGCGACCATGCTCCGACAGACTCTCCGAATATCGCTGGCACTGACCCTGTTCGCGGCCGCGCTTGTCGGCTGCGGTGAGCGCGAGCGTGCGGGCGCCCCCGCTTCCGACGCGCCAGCCGCCGCCGAGCCGAGGTTCCGCGCCGTCGCGACGGTCGCGATGATCGGCGACGCGGTGCGCGCCGTCGCCGGCGATGACGTCGAGGTCGAGTCCCTCATCGGCCCGGGCGTCGATCCGCACTTGTTCCGCCCGACCTCGACCGACATGCAGCGACTGCTGCGCGCCGACGTGGTGTTCGCCAACGGCCTGCAGCTCGAGGGCAAGATGCTCGAGACCTTCGCGAAGATCGCCGAGAGCGGGAAGAAGGTCTATTTCCTCGCGGAGCGCGTGAACCCGGCGCTCGTGATGCGCGACGGCGAGTCGGCCGATTCGCCCCCCGACCCGCACCTGTGGATGGACCCGCTGGCGTGGGTCGCGGTGACCGCCGCGGCGCGCGACGCGCTGGGCGATTTTGATCGCATCGGCAGCCCCACCTACACGCGCCACGCGGACGAGTACACCGAGAAGGTGCGCGCGCTCCACGAGTACGCGAAGGGCGTGCTTTCCACCGTGCCCCCCGATCGGCGCGTGCTGGTCACCTCGCACGACGCGTTCGGGTACTTCGGCGCCCGGTACGGCTTCGAGGTCGTCGGCATCCAGGGCATCAGCACCGAGAGCGAGGCCGGGCTTCGCGACATCCAGCGCATCGTCGACATGATCGTCGAGCGCAAGGTCCCGGCGGTGTTCACCGAGAGCACCGTGAGCGATCGGAGCATCCGCGCGATCATCGAGGGCGCCAGGGCGAAGGGCCACAGCGTCGCGATCGGGGGCACGCTCTTCTCCGACGCGATGGGCCCGGCCGGGACCTACGAGGGCACCTACCTTGGAATGATCGACCACAACGTGACGACCATCGCGCGAGCGCTGGGCGGGACGGCGCCCGAGCGGGGCATGGCGGGGCGTCTGGGCGCGCCGCGGGCCGGGGCCCGGGAGTGAACCCATCCCTTCGAGACGACACGACGCTGATCGGTCGCGCCGAACACTCGCCCGACGCGCCGCTGTCGGTGCACGACATGACGGTCGCGTACGATCGCAGGCCGGTGCTGTGGAATGTGGAATTCGAGGCCCCGCGCGGCGCGCTGGTGGGCATCGTCGGGCCAAACGGCGCGGGCAAGTCGACCTTCATCAAGGCGTGCCTGGACCTGCTGCCGCGCCTGTCGGGCGAGGTGCAGTTCTTCGGCAGGCCGTACCGCGCGCAGCGGAAGCGGATCGGCTATGTGCCCCAGCGGGAAAGCGTGGACTGGGACTTCCCGGTGAGCGCGCTCGACGTGGTGACGATGGGGACCTATGGCGCGCTGGGGTGGCTGCGCCCCGTGGGCCGCGCGCAGAGGCGTGATGCGATGGAATGCCTGGAGCGGGTGGGCCTCGCGGACTTCGCGCAGCGCCAGATCAGCCGCCTGTCGGGAGGCCAGCAGCAGCGCGTCTTCCTCGCGCGGGCGCTCGCGCAGCGCGCCGAGGTCTATTTCATGGACGAGCCGTTCGCGAGCGTCGACGCCGCCACCGAGAAGGCGATCGTGGACGTGCTCCGCACGCTGCGCGCCGAGGGCAAGACCTGCCTCGTGGTGCACCACGACGTTCAGACGGTGCGTGAGTACTTCGACCACGCGCTGCTGCTCAACACGCGCGTCGTCGCGGCCGGGCCGACGAGCGTGGTCTTCACCGACGAGAACCTCCGGCGCACCTACGGCGGGCGTCTGACGCTGCTGGATCAGGCCTCGGAGCGGCTGGGCGTCGCGGCGCGGGGGCAGCCCTCGTGATCGACGCGCTGCGAGAGTTCGTCGAGGCCGTCACGCTGCAGGGCGGTTCGACGGCGCGCGTCGTCGTGCCCGGCGTGAGCGCCATGGGCGCCGTCGCCGGGGTGTGCGGCGTGTACCTGCTGCTGCGCCGGCGCGCGCTGCTGGGCGACTCGATCAGCCACGCGGCCCTGCCGGGCGTGTGCGTCGCGTTCCTGCTCGCCGGCGCGCTGGGTCTTGATCAGCGCTCGCTGGCGCTGCTCGTGATCGGCGCGGGCGCGACGGGGCTGCTGAGCGTGGCCTGCGTGCGCGCGCTCGAGCGCACGCCCCACATCAGGCGCGACGCCGCGATCGGCGCCACGCTGGCGGTGTTCTTCGCGGTCGGCATCGTGCTCCTGAGCGTGATCCAGCGCCTGCCCGGTGGGAATCAGGCGGGGATCTCGCGTTTCATCTTCGGTCAGGCGTCGGCGATGCGCCCCTCGGACGCGTGGGCGATGCTGGCGGCCGCCGCGATCATCGGGGGCGCGTCGTTCGTGTTCGTGCGATCGCTCCGGGCCGTGTGCTTCGACGAGCCCTTCGCTCGCTCCATCGGGCTGCGCGCCGGGCTGATCGACTCGCTCGCGCTGACGGCGACGGGCGTCGTCGTCGCGCTGGGCCTGCAGGCGGCCGGGGCGCTGCTGATCGTCGCGATGCTCATCGTCCCGGCGGCGGCGGCGCGGTTCTGGACCGACCGTTTCGGCGTGCTTCTCGCGCTGGCGGGCGTGTTCGGCTTCGCGAGCGCGTGGGTCGGGGCGTCGTGGTCCGCGTCGTCGCCCGACACGCCCACGGGCCCGGCGATCGTGCTGGCGGAAGCGGCGCTGTTCGTGGTCAGCGCGCTGCTGGCGCCGCGCAGGGGCGTCGTGGCCGACGCGCTGCGCCGCGCGAGCGCGAGGCGCGCGATCCTGGCGCTGCGCACGCTCCCCGAGGAGGGAACGCGGTGATCGGCGACGAGTTCCTGGCCATCATGCTGCCGGCGATGCTGGCGGGCGCGCTCGCCGGGCTGTCGTGCGCGCTGATCGGGTGCTTCCTGGTGCTGCGTCGGATGAGCCTGATGGGCGACGCGATCGCCCACGCCGTGCTGCCGGGGCTCGTGCTCGCGTACCTGGTGACGGGGACGACCAGCTCGCTCGCGATGCTCGCCGGCGCGGCGTGCGTGGCGCTGGTCACGACGGCGCTGATCGAGCTGGTGCACAAAGCGGCGCGGGTCGAGGAGAGCGCCGCGATGGGGGTCGTCTTCGTCACGCTCTTCGCGATCGGCGTGCTGCTGCTCGAGCGCTACGCCGGTTCGAGGATCCATCTGGACGCGGACTGCGTGCTGTACGGGCAGATCGAGGGGATCCTGTGGTTCGACGCGCCCTCGCTCGCGACCCTGCCCCGCGAGGTGCGCACGCTCGGGCTGGTGAGCGCGCTGACGCTCGGGTTCGTTGTCGCGCTGTTCAAGGAACTCCGCATCACCTCCTTCGACCCTGCGCTGGCGCGGACGCTGGGTTTCCGCAGCGGTCTGGTTCGTTACGCGCTGATGTCGATGACGGCGATCGTCTGCGTCGCGTCGTTCGAGGCGGTCGGGTCGATCGTAGTCATCGCGATGCTCATCGTGCCGGCGATGATCGCCCGGCTGCTCACCGACCGGCTCGCGCCGATGCTGGCGCTGTCGGGGCTGATCGCTGTCGCGCTGGGCGCGCTTGGCGTGTACGCGTCGCACGCGGCGCCGGCGGCGATGGGCTTCGAGCACTCGGTGTCGGCGGCGGGCGGGATCGGCGTGCTGCTCGGGCTCGCGCTGGCGGCGGGAGTCGCGTTCTCGCCTCGCAGCGGGATGGTGTCTCGCGCCGTGCGACGGGCCCGCCTGTCGGTGCGCGTGCGCCGCGAGGACATGCTCGCGGCCCTGCACCGCTCGGGCGAGCGTGGCCAGGCGACCCTCTCGCGCGGCGCGCTGATCGATCGCGCCGGCGACGGGTGGCGGGCGCGTCTCGCGCTGCGCTCGATGCGCGCACGCGCCGAGATCGACGGGTCTGACAGCGGGTTCTCGCTGACCGAGCGGGGCGCCTCGCGGGCGCGCGACCTCGTGCGATCGCACCGGCTGTGGGAGTCCTACCTCGCGGAGCGCGTCGATCTTCCCACCGATCATCTGCACTCCCCTGCCGAGCGTCTCGAGCACGTCACCGACGACGCGATGCGCGACGAGCTCGCCAGACGCACCGGCTCGCCCCCGACCGACCCGCACGGGTCGTCGATCCCCTAAGATCGCCCGATGCAGCCCCAGCACGCACACACCAGGCGCTTCGAGCGCACGCGGCGCGACCACGAGACCGAGCTCGCGGAGGATTACGCCGAGCTGATCGCCGACCTGATCGAGCGCCGCGGCGAGGCGCGCGTGGGCGAGTTGGCGCAGGCGCTGGGCGTGACCCATGTGGCGGTTTCCCGCACGATCTCGCGCCTGCGCGACGCCGGGCTGGTCGACAGCGAGCCCCAGCAGCCGGTGACGCTCACGCCCAAGGGCGCGGCGCTGGCCCGGGCGTGCCGCGCGCGCCACGACCTGGTCGTGCGGTTTCTCATGATGCTCGGGGTGCGCGAGGAACAGGCGCACCTGGACGCCGAGGGCATCGAGCACCACTGCAGCAAGGCGACGCTCGACGCGTTCGCGCGCGAGATCGAGCGGCGCGAGTCAGCGGGCTGATGCGCCGTCGCGCAGCGGCGCGGTCGCGCTCGCGAGCCACCGCGCGTGCTCGTCGTCGAGCAGGGGCGTGAGCTCGTCGCGCACCCTCGCGTGGTAGGCGTCGAGCCATTCGACCTCTCGCTCGTCGAGCATCGCGCCGTCGACCAGCTTGAGCTGTATCGGGCAGAGAGTCAGCGATCGCACGCAGAGGAACTCGGTCTCGCCCTCGACGGGGCGGTCGTCGCGCACGATCTCGACGAGGTTTTCGATGCGTACGCCGAAGCGGCCCTCGGCGTAGAAGCCGGGCTCGTTCGAGAAGACCATGCCGGGGTGGAGCGGGAAGAAGCCGGTCGGCGTCGCGTTGATGCGCGGCGGCTCTTCGTGCACATTCATCGCGGCGCCCACGCCGTGGCCCGTCCCGTGCTGGTAGTCGAGCCCGAGCGCCCACATCCGCGATCGCGCGACCGCGTCGAGGGCCACGCCCTTCGCGCCGCGCGGGAAGCGCTGGAGGTCGAGGGCGATATGGGCCTTGAGAACCGCGGTGAAGCGCGCCCGGTGCTCGGGCGTGGGCTCTCCGAGGTGCACGGTTCGGGTGATGTCGGTCGTGCCGTCGAGGTACTGACCCCCGGAGTCGATGAGAAGCATGTCGGTGTCCGAGACCTTGAGCGCGGCGTCGGGCGTAGGGCGGTAGTGGATGATCGCGCCGTGCGGGCCGAAGCCGATGATGCTCTCGAACGACACGCCGACGAAACGGTCCTGCTGAGCGCGGATGGAGCGGAGTTTCTCGGAGACCGCGACCTCGTCGTGCCTGCCTTCGCGGCAGGCGGTCTCGAGCCACTTGAGGAACCGGACCATGGCGACGCCGTCGCGCCGGTGCGCGTCGCGCATGCCGCGGAGCTCGGCCTCGTTCTTGATGCCTTTGGCGAGGAAAATCGGGCTGCGCGAACGCTCGACGACGCGATCGCCGGCGAGGGAGACGATCCAGGCGCTGGTGGACTGCTCGTCGATCCAGAATCGTGCGCCGGCGGCGCTCAGCCGGCGCACCTCGGCCTCGAACGCGTCGTAGGGCATGACGCGCGCCACCCCCTGCAGGGCGCGCTTCGCCTCGGCGCCGAGTCGGGAGTCGTCGACGAAGAGGGTCGCGCCGTCGAGAGTGACGAGCGCGTAGGCGACGAACACGGGGTTGCAGGGCACGTCGGCGCCGCGGAGGTTGAAGAGCCACGCGACGGCGTCGAGGGACGCGACGGGGTGCGCGTCGGCGCCGTGCTTCTTCATCTCGGCGCGCAGCTCGGCGAGCTTGTCGGACGCGGCTTTACCGGCGAACTCTGGCGGGTGGACGCGGATCGGCTCTCGCGGCAGGGCGGGGCGATCGTCGCGCGACTCGTCGACGAGGTTGCGATCGACTTCGAGCAGGTGGATACGACGGCGCGCGAGGTCGGCGCGCAGCGCGTCGAACGCACCGGCGGTCAGCGTGCGCGGGTCGACGCCGACGCGAGCGCCCTCGGGCAGCTCGCTGAGCCACTTCTGCCAGGTGGGCACGCCGTGCGCGCCCTGGCGGAAGAGCTCGACCCCGGTCCCGCGGAGCTGCGCGCCGGCCTGGGTCCAGTAGCGCCCGTCGGTCCAGAGCCCGGCGCGATCGAGCGTGACCACTGCGTCGCCGGCGGAGCCGTCGAAACCGGTGAGGTACTCGCGCCGAAGCCAGCACTCGGGCACGTATTCGCTCTGGTGCGCGTCGGAGGAAGGAACGATGTAGGCGTCGACGCCCACGCCCAGGGCGTGCGCGGCGTTTCTCATGCGCTCGCGGAGCGCGTTGATTCTCGCGGGGATCATGCTCATGCGCAAAGGGTACCGCGTCCGCACGCCGCGGTTTCTGCGGTCACGAAACATTCCGAACGCAGCCCGAACCGGGTATACAACTCGGAGAGGAGAATTCAGTCTTTGGAAGTTTCCTTGCGGGGGCGTTTCAGCACGACTACTGTTCAGACAATGAAACAGGAAACTATGGTTCAGTTGTCGTCGCTCCTGCGCAAGCTGCACACCGAGCGTAATCATCATCTCGCCGCGGTCTCCGAGATCGACGCGGTGTTCGCCCGGTTCGGCATCGACCCCGAGACCGGCGGCGAGGCCCGTCGCGGGCCCGGTCGCCCTCGCGGCTCGAAGAACAAGAAGAAGCCCGGTCGCAAGAAGGCCGGATCGAAGAAGAAGGCCTCGAAGAAGAAGACCGCCAAGAAGCGCACCGCTCGCGGCAAGAAGGCCGGCGGCCAGCGCGTGCAGGGCGTGAAGCAGACGCTTCAGGAGTCCCTGACCTCGACGCCCCAGAGCCCCGCCGAGCTGGCGGACAAGGTGAGCAAGAAGGTCGGCCAGAAGGTGAGCATCACCACGCAGCTCCACATGCTCAAACGCGACGGGGTGGCCAAGGCCGTCGGTCGCGGGCAGTGGGTCAAGGCCTGAGCCGACGGGCCCCGACCGGCCTATTCTGATCCGACACGGGGCGGCCCCCGAGCCCCTGTTCACGCGGGTGTAGTTCAGCGGTAGAACGTCAGCTTCCCAAGCTGAATGTCGCCGGTTCGATTCCGGTCGCCCGCTTTCGTGTAACGCGTCGCACGCCCTCGCAAAGACGCGCTTTTTCCCGCAGAATTTGAGGGTTTCGCGACTCCGGTCTCTCGGCCGGGTTTTCGCACCGGCTGGCACGCCGAGGCGTCGTTTGGTGCCGTTTGGCGCACCGACTGCTGGGAATACTGCTGGGGGTTGCTGGAGGTGCTGGGGGTCGGTCCGCACGTGCCCGTGGCCGCCAGATCAACCCCGACTGGGGTGATGGTCGGAAGCTTCGCGACCGCTCGTGCCTGGTCGGCAAGTCGCAGGTCGGTGTAGTGGCGGAGCGTGGTCTTGATGTCCGCGTGCCGCATCTGCCGCTGAGCTTCCTGGGGCATGACGCCCGCCCGGGCGAGCATCGTGCCGGCGGTTGTCCGCAGGGCGTGGCGGTCCACCCGCCGGCCGGCGGCGTCGTACTCGGGAATCTTGGCAGCGGCCAAGTCCGATGAGAACGTCCGGGTTGTGGGGAGCGTCGGGAAGACAGTGTCCGCGGGCGATGCGCCTTTGGGCTTGGCCGCTGTCAGGGCCTGCACCACCTCCGCTGTGAGCGCGATCCAGTCGTCCCGCTTGGCCTTGCCGATACTCGCGCGGACCAGCATCGCGGCGTTGTGAAGGTCCACATCGCCCCAGGTGATCGATCGCATCTCCTTCATCCGAAGCCCGGTCATAGCGGCCACCAGGTAGACGAGCCCGCGTCGGTCCGAGGTCTGCACGAGCCGGGTGAGTTCCTCGGTCGTGAGCGCCCGGCGCTTCACACGCTGGTCCTTGGTCTCGTCGACTTTGGGCAGGTACTGGCAGGGGTTGTGGGGCAATCTCCCAGTCCGCACACACCAGTTGAGGAAGGCGATGACGGCGGACCGGACCGCGTTCACGGTTCGGGGCCCGATCGTCCGCTGCTTCTCCTCGCTCGCCTCCTCACGCAACTGCTTCACGGGCACCGACCTGAGCGCACGGAGATGGCGAGCGACCTTGATGGGCTCAAGGTCGGTCAGGTGCTTGGCACTGATGTCATCGATCATGCGGTTGAGCTGGATCTCAACGGTCCGCACGTGACGCGGATTGCACCCACGGTGGCGCAGGTCGGCGAGGTAGTCGGTGAGGTGTTCGCCGAGGGGGCTCTTTCGGTGCTGCACGAAGCCATCTGTGGCGGCGTCGATGATGCCCGTCTTGCGGAGCAGCTTGTCGGATTCGAGCTTCTGTGCGAGCTGCTCCGCGCGTCGCTTGTCCGTGGTTCGGCTGGACATCTCGCGACGGTCACCCTTGTGGTCATACCACTGGATGATCCATGGTCCCTTGCCTCCACGCTTGAAAACGGTCGCCATGGTGGCCTCCAATCCGCGGCGCGATCATACCTGCCGCCGAGTCCAAGTCGATCAGCGGTCGGAGCCGCTGGTGCGCTCTTCGATCCACTCGTTGAGAGCCTTCACGGGATAGAGCACCCGGGCACCAAGCCGGATGTGCGGGACCTCACCCGCGTTCGTCAGCGTCCAGAGCAGCCGCTCGCTGATCCCGAGCATCTGTGCCGCCTCTCGCCGATTGACCGTGAGGCGGGCTTCTCGGTTCGGTCTGGTACCAGGTTCCGGGTTCATGCCTCACCTCGACGGTCACGGAAGTTGCGGTCGTAGTGCGCCAGGACGGCCGTGCTGCGCGCAAAGCCCATGTGTGCCGCCAAATCCGCGGGACGCATCGCTTCCGCGGCGCGTTGTGCGAACGTGTTACGGAGTGCTGCGAGAGTCCGCTGTCGCCAAGGAGTTTCGGCGAGCGACCGCCGGAATCGCTTCGATAGCTCGACGCGGGCCTCACGCTGCACAGACACGAAGACCCGCCCAATTCCCGGCGCAAGGTCAGTGGTGGCGGATCGGCCTGAGTCCAATAGCGGGAAGAGTCGGCACAACCTCTCAGCTGGGACAAACACGTAAGGAGATCCCCACTCGCACGTTCGTCGAAGGCGGCGCAGAGCGTTGATGGTGTACGACGGTGCCGGGACGGTACGGTTGCAGCTCACGCTCGGAGAGAACGCGAGCACGGGGACGACCGCTCCATCATCCAAGCGGAGCTCTTCAGATCGCCTCGGCTGAACACGAACACTCAGCGTGGTCGGATCGATGTCTTCCCACAGCATGTTGAGCGACTCAACCGGTCGAAGCCCCACATCGACACCGAGCGAGAGGAACGCCTTCCACCACGGCGTGCGGACTGCGGCGAACAGAGCTGAGACTTCGTCATCGGAGAACCAGTCACGCGATGGCATCATGGCTTGCGCCTCCAGACACGAGAAGCGATTTGGTTTGTCGGTGCACGAGGGATGACCGCGAATCCGACTGCAGCGACTGACGGGACCGATGGATCTCCGCGCCAGAGACGAACAGAGTTGGCAAGTGATCGTTCATGCTGGCCACGGCGTGGGGGCGAATCGGGTGGTGCTCGTGTCGCTACTCGCTGCAGTTGACGCAGCGGCGAATGGCGGCGGGGTCGCGGGGGCGCGTGGATGGTGCGGATTTGGCGCCGAGAACCCTGTTGTTACCCTGTTTGCACGCATGCGAACATACTCCCGAAAAAGGGGCTATTGGAACAGGCTCGGCTCGCCACCGGCTCGCGCGCCGGGCCTTGGCCGGCCGGCCAAGAGCCGCGGCCGATGTTCGTGGACCATGAACGGCGAGCCGTCGATCAGTTCGATCTCACCGAATCGATACACCGCCGACTCGCGTGAGACGCCGAATCGAGCGGCAATCGCTGGCAGGAACGTGTCACGCCACAATGACAGCGAGGCCTCACCGGACTGAAGGAGCGTGGCCATCTGCTCGCGCGGAACCCCGAGTTCATCGCGCAGAAGGAACAAGTGCTCAATGACAAGCGGAATCGGCATCAGGAACGCCGCAGCAAACCGGTCTGCTTCCCACTCCACACGCTGCTTGGGGCCCGAGTGCATGACGTTCGCGTCCGTGTACGCTCCGCGTCTGCTTCGGTGCAGCACCTGATGGCCGAGTTCGTGCGCACAAGTGAACCGAAACCGCCCCTCATGAGAGATCCGATCGCTCACCAGAATCTCGCGGTCCTTGATGAACGCCTGGCCGAGAATGCCCTTCTCCAGCCGGACCACGCCGAACCGGTACCCAAGCGGGTGCTCGATCCAATGCTCGACCGGAACTGGTACGGGCAATCGATCCAACCCGAGTCTCTCGCGGCAATCCTGCAGCGTCCTCCACGCGGCGGACTCGACTCGCTTGACGGATGGCCGCAGCCTCAGGATGGGGGACTCGCCAGTCGCCACGGGTTACTCCGTCACTTCTTGCGTTTGAGGTTCTGCACGTGCCGAATGGCATCCTGCCACTGTTCATCCGTGAGGTCGCTGGCGGTACGGAGGAACTCCGGCACCCGCCGCATCGTCGTCGAGTTCTTCTTGGCGACGTTGTTGACCACGGTGTCCACCTTCTCCCAGGCGGTGCGTAGTTCGATCTCATCCATGTTGTATAGCTTGCTGATCCTGACGAGTAGGTCCTCGGAAGGGGAGCGATTGCCTTTTTCGATGTCGGTCAGGTGCGGGGGTGAGATGCCGAGCAGGCCGGCCATCTCGCGGAGGCCCTTCTTGACGACCTCGATCCGCTGCGTGCGAAGCCTCTCACCGATCGGGATGTCCAAGCCGTTTTTTTTCTTCGCCACGCGAAACCTCTCCAGTCTGTTCGCGTATATGCTAACGCCGGTTCCGTTGGTGTCCAGCAGAATTTGTGGGATTGAAGCACTTCCGCGCGGAGGGCCCCCCAGCTACCAGAACAAATCGTTCCGTCACCCGTCTCGTCAAAGAGGTGACCTGTCGCGTCTCGCAGGCCGGCTCCCCATCCAAAGGCCGTGTCGGTTCGTTTGAGGACCGAAACTGGGATTTTGATGGAGGAAAACGTATGAAAAAGCCGGCAAGAGAGAGAGAAGTGATCGTGCAACGGTACGAGCGCTATATCGAGAGACGAATCTACGAAGGGCCGTGGCGAGCCATCGTGGGTGCCCTCGGTGGTTTCTGGGTAGGAGTCGGAGCAACGAGACTCTGGTTCCTGCTCCAGTAAGCACCCGCCAAAGGGACGGATCAAGTCCGTCCCTTTCTTTTTTTGGCAGACCATGCTCCGATGAGCACACACACCAGGAGCACCGCCCCCACAACCAGCAACACCTGGTCGAGAAAGTGATCTGCTTCCACCCCGTATTTGGCACGCAGGTCGCCGCCGGCGAACACACCGAAGACCGTGCACACGACGAATGGCGGTCCACCCTCGGCCAACCACAGGCGCCACCCGCCCCGAGCGGCTGGCTCCCCGTCATTGGGGTCTTCGTGTGGCGCAAGGAACGGGCGGTATCGCATGTCTGGGCAGTATCACGGATGTTCGTCACAGTCAAAGCCCTTGGCATCGACGGCTAGAGCACACTCGATGGCTCGGATGCCATAACACATTCCGCAGGGCTCCGCCCTGCGGTCGTCGACTCACGCACAACGCGTGCTCGGCGTGCTCCAGATGGGGTGATGCACCCCGAGCCTGGCCACCAACCAGGCGAAGGGGCCGGACTGACCATCCGGCGAGTGTCACGCCCGTAGAGCTGGGTTGCCATGAGAGTGGCTCGCCCAGCTCGACGGAGGCTCGCACGAGTAATCCACCGGCCATGATGGCCGTGAGTAATCCGTGCGTTCTATCCGATGGTTTTTCGCACCGGCAGAAGTCGGGCGACGCGGAAAGTCTCGGCGTTCTGCCGAGCCGCAATGGTTCAAAGCGGGTGTGGACACGAGCGTGTCCGAATCCCGTGCAGGGGGTCCGTGGCCGAGCGTCCGTGAGGACGTGGCCCGTTCAACCTGCCCGGCGTGGGGAGCCCGAGTGCGGCGACGCACAAGGCCGGTGCCTATCAGCACCGGGTATCCGAGCAAGACTCGGAACGCGAAAAGCTCAACCACGAGAGGCCCGAGCCGTCATGGCGTCAAGGGCTTGCCGGTGAGTTCGACCGAAGACGATGCCGAACAGGGAAAGCCTGCCGTCGATGGATAGAGGGGAGCTTCTGGTTTCTACCCCTCGAAAGCGTGCTCCATCTGGGGCACGGTGACTGCGCTGATGCGGAAGCGTCAGACGTGCGACGACAGGACCGCCGGGTCACACCGGCTACCGACGTGATCGGTCGAGCGAAGTCCATTGCTAACGCGGGAACCTCTGCGTGGGCCGGGTAGGTCCCCGGTGCCGGAGCGGCGACGCTCCGGTGATTCAAACCTCGCAGAGGAGGAGTGTGGCCTGAGTAGAAGCCGGCGGGAGCCGGGCGGAGACGCGGCAAGGCCGTCGCGTCCCGTTCTTCATGTGCTGACGGGTGGTGCCGGGCACGGACCTTCGGGTCAGAAGACGACGAAAGGGCTGACGGGCCGAAGCCTCACACGAGGCGCCCGTCTGGATGCACGCGTCGGAGCGGGGGCGGGGGAGCACTCTCCCGCCCTTGCTCCGGCTCCTTGGTTGGAAGCATGAGCGGCCAAAGCGGACTCGTCCGGGAGGACGGGCCCGCTTTGGCGGCGTTTCGACGATGCACAGGACAGGTGTACCCGGAGTACGCCGCTGTGCGAGTCGAGGTTGTTGCTGCGCTACCACCATGTATTGGGCACGGACGATCTGGGAAACCAGCGTCCGTGCCCTGGTGGGAGCGGAAAGGAGGTTCGAGCGGCGAAGGTGCGAACCGGGCGAAGGTTCACGATGTGCATGGCGAGAAGGGAGTGATGCGTCCCTCCAGGGCCGCTGCACTCACCGTTCGACCATGGACGAGCACGGTTCGACGGGCTTTGCCGGGTGTGCCCTCAAACACCCGGCTTCCTTGTGCAACACGCGTGGGCCGATGCTCCATAACGGATGCAGCATGACGGAGTACCGATGTGTGACCAAAAGTATCGCAGGGTTCATCCAGCAACTCGCCGTGTCCTATGTCGGGCGGGGCTACTGGTTCTATGTGTCAGGCCGCGTTCCGGACGGCAAGGATCCACTTCGCGTGGACGCCAAGCTTGTGGAGCGGTATGGGATCGATATCTCCAAGTGGGCCAGGGCCCGACGGAAGAAGCTGGGGATCGCGAACATGCAGTACATCCGCCATGGGCGGTTCTTTGTGCTGCTGGCCACGCACGGCCGTCATGCTTTCTTCGAAGACGAACGTCACGTGATCCGTGATGTGCGGCGGGTCCCGGTGAAGTACGCGGGGTATGCGGTGAGCTACCGGGACGGCCACCCGCACGTCCGCATCGAACGGCGGGAGTACCTGGAGGTCCGTGCCTGGCTACTCGATGTGGCGGCGCACCGTGGTCCGGCCGGCGTTCGTGAAGCACTCCGGGCGGTCGCGGTCGAGCCGTACGCCCCGATCCGTCGCCAGCTTCTCAACCTGCTCCGCGTGGTGAACCGAGAACTCAAAGCCAGAGGACAGAGGACCATCGGACACGAGGTCCTGACGCTCAGACGCACGGTCGGCCCGATCTTCACGCACGCAGCGGTCGGCTCAAGGGTCCAACGCTCGGAGATAGTGCTCCAGTGCGGAACGCGGTGTTCGGCCGCACGCCCGGGTCCACGAGACGAACTCGGCCAAGTCGACACGCCGGTCGCCGGCTTCACAGTTGTGAACCCAGGACTGCGGCCGGTCCAGCAGCTCGGCGAGAGAACGCTGGGTGAGCCCGGCCTCTGACCGCATGTGCCGGAGGAGCTCGGGAACGGGCTGGTAGTTGTCGGTGCGATGGGCCTTCTGGGGCATTGATCCGATTTCCGTGTCAGATTGCTTGATCCTGATTCAGTTTCAGGACATACTAGGGGGTCGGGGTCCCGCGTGCGGGCCCGCCCCCTTGGTCGTCTTCGGGAAGACCTTGGGGGAGCATGGACATCTTCAACACCCGCAACTTTGGACTGCTGATCGCCTACGTCTTGCCCGGCTTCGTGGTGCTGCTCGGAGTGGGGAGCCTGTCGGACTCGGTGCATGTGTGGCTTGTTGGTGCTGGCGACTCCGGCACGAATGGGCCGACGGTGGCGAGCGTCCTGTACGTCGGGCTCGCATCGATCGGGTCGGGCATGACCGCGAGCGTCATCCGCTGGGCCGTGCTGGATACGGCCCATCACTTCACGGGG
The DNA here is from genome assembly GCA_019636675.1 of Phycisphaeraceae bacterium. Taxonomy (NCBI): domain Bacteria; kingdom Pseudomonadati; phylum Planctomycetota; class Phycisphaerae; order Phycisphaerales; family Phycisphaeraceae; species Phycisphaeraceae bacterium. Next base: position 77,752 of record JAHBXC010000006.1, on the reverse strand, counting down.
CTGGTCCGCCCCACACTGGACGAGTCGCGCCTGACGGAGCGGCTCGACGCCTTCGACTACCTCGTTGAGCAGCACTACCGCTACTACCAGTTCTACGGGAACAGCCTTGTCGCCCTTACGGCCGCGTACGCCATGTGGCGGTGTTCTCCGCACGCGGCCTCTGCCGGACTCGGCTGGGTCGAGGCTCTGCTGCTCACGCTGACGGTTGTGTTCGCCGCGGGCTCGCGTGATGCCCTGCGGAAGTACTACAACGGGGGCACTCTGCTCCTGGGCACCATGCGGAAGGAGTCTGAAAGTGACGAACGGCAAGCATCATCCCTCAAGCCAGTGCAAGTCGCAGCCCAAGCCGACAACACCGAACCCGAATCCAGCCCGGACGATGATGATTCGAGCTGGGACGTCGGTAAGCACCCCCAAGATGAAAGCGAGGAAGAGGGCGTAGTGAAGTAGCCGCGGCCCACGCGAGGGCGCCGTGGGTCACCACGGCGTTCTCCTTCCGCTCAAATCCGGATCCGCTCGATCTCGTCGAGCGTGATCTCGTCATTCCTTCGGTCGTACAGCTTGGTGGTGCGGGGAGATTCGTGGGCCGCGATCGCCTGCGCGTTCTCGATGGTTCCGCCGTTCTCCAGGTAGGACGTGATGCCCGTCGCCCGAAAGGTGTGGCAGCAAATTGACGCCGGAAGTCCAACAGCTCGGGCTCGACGCTTGACCATCCTGAGCGCATCGTTCCTCGTCATCGAACGGTCGGTGAAACAACCCCGCCGGTCGGTGGTCCGGAAGAGCGGACTCGTGGGCTCACCGGCGATTCCGGCCGCGTCGATGTACTGGTCCACATACGCCTCCGCGGTGTGATGGCATGGCACGATGTGCTGCTTGCCGCCCTTCTCTCGCAATCGGAGCTTCCATCGCTTTCCCTCCGGGAAGTAGTCGGCGACGCGCATTCCTACCGCGGCAGAGACCCTGGCAAAGCTGAAGACCATAACTGCGATGAGGGCGCGGTCCCGAATGGACGTAGCCCCCTTAAGGGGAATCGAGTCGAGCAGACTTCTGGCCTCGACGGCGGTGAGAACCGGGGTCAGACCTCGGCGGACGACGTGGGCCGGTCCGCGGACTGACGCGGCCGGATTGCTCGACAAGTGTCCACCGACGACCAGCCAATCAAACAGTCCAGTCAGCGCGGCGAGGTGCTGCTTGACCGTAGGGCGAGAGTGAGTCTTCCCCGTCGACTCGATATAGGCGGCCACGGTGAGGGGCTGGATCTGGTCTAGTCGGGCGATTCCGAGGCACTCAGCCCACCCGAAAAACGACCTCACGGCCCGGGCATACGCCTCGCGAGTGTTTGGATTTCGGATAGTCGCCACAAAGAACTCGACGAACCGGGTCGCGGCGGCTGGCCCGGCGGATCGAATCGCCACGGGCAACTCCGCCCGCGGCCGCATCCCGGGCTCCCCGACACACGATTCGGCACGGTTGTCAAGACGTATCAGGTCTCCGGACGGCGACGGACCCACCGGACCCGCGACCCCCTCCCTCTGGTGCACCATAACGTCCTTTATGGACCCATCCTCCGCGTTGCACAACTCCCGTCTCAAGAGCGCTTCCGACTCTCCGCTCCTAGCCACGGAAGCCGCTTGACCATGAGCCTGAGTCGTGTGGTGGATGCGTGCCCGGGGCACAAGGGAGCTGTCTTGGAAGGGATGCGGAGTGCGCCAGACGTCGCGTTCTAACCAATGGCTCTTCCGGCACTTGCGAGCGATCTGACCCACCCGGCGGTCGACCTGGCCCGACCCAACGGTCAGGTGGGTCGTCGAGTGGGTAGCGGACGGCACTTCGTCGTCCCTTGTGCAAGCGACTTGCCTCCGAACCGCCGTCCACACTCCTCCGGCTGGAGGCCCGTAGTCTGCGATTCGGGGATCAGCTCGTACCGTGGGCGGTTCAAGGCGGAGACTGCGAGCCACTTGGTTCACCTGGAGTCGGGACTCTCTGTGCATCCTCCCCTAGGCCTGGCCCCGCGACGTTGCCCCGTTCCAGCTTGTCGACCATGAACTGCCGGGCTCCGTCGAGTCCTGACAGTTGCCAACGTGGCCGGAGATCCGTCTGGGGACGAAGCCCAACAGGCATGTAGTCGGCCAGTGAGAGTGCCGACCGTCGATAGGCGTCCTCTTTGACTGCGGCCGCTTTCCACCAATCGATGTACCGAACCACTTCGGACAGGTGTCCCGTGGTGAGCTGCCGTGTCACACCGGCGAGCATGAGGTCCTCGTAGAAGGGGATGAAATCAGACGGTCTCTTCATGCGAGGTGGAACGTCAAGCTCCAAAAACGTCTTCCAGCGGATGGCGTTCGCCTCTGGGAACAGCTGTGCCGTCAGGGAAGTGAACAGCTCCGGCACCCGATCGCCATAGAACCTCCGGACGGCCGAATAGTCGCCGGCGTTCTGGTTGTCAAGATGCTGGAAGGTCTGCAGGACCGCGTCGCAGTGCCGGGCAAACTCGGCCAGCTCAGCGTCGTTGAACGAGAGTCTGCGACCGGTTCGGTAGGTCGGAGCCCTGGGGCTCGTCGGTACGGAGACGCCGGCGTCGTCTCTCCACGCTGTTCGCGATGACACTGACAGGCCAAGCGTATTGGTGATCAACCCCGGCCATGGGCCCAGTTCCACAAACAACAGGGCGACGAACGTGGCGGCAAGAAGCCAACCCACCCAGTTCCGCCGGTTGCGATCCGGTGTCGCCGTGTCCGGCTTGGGCTCCGACGGATCGGGGACGGGCTGGCTCGACGCGAGGTCGGTGCTCATGCGGTGGGCTCCTTCGGCAACCTCGGCGCATTCGGAGACGTATAATCTGTCAAACCCTTCCAGCCGCCCGTCAGGTCAAAGTGGCGGCCCACATCCCGAGACGTGCACCCTCGCACGGAGTGTCTGTCTCTGATTGTCCGACAGGACATTGAGCGACAAACAACCGTACCTCTCAAGACGAGAGGGAGTATTGATGGAGGCGTGTATGTTCCGAGATGTTCGGAAGACACGGGCCCTTGGGCCTGTTGTCTTTTTTGGGACGAACTGAATCTATGGCTCATCGCGGTCATCCTCCTGCTCCGGTGGTGGCTGAGTACCAGAGTTGTCCCGTTTACCCCGTCCGCGATCCCGTGCCTTCGAACCCGGTCGAGGTGGCGGTCCTCCTGGCTGGGTGCCGAACAGCTCCTGTTCAAGGCGGCCGACCACCGCTTCGAGTTGTGTCATGAACTCACTGCTCCGCTTCGCCGCCTTGACCTCGTGGTCATCCGGTGAGGACGTGTTGGCCGCCGTGCCCGGCATCTTCTCGACGCGTGGCCACGGCGTCTCCAGCCGACGGACGTATACCTCATGCGTCGTGGGCCAAGGAGTGGTGATGGACTGTGGAACTCCTTGGAGCTGCGTGTAGCCGCGACCTCGCGAAACGTACAGCACCGAGTCATTCGGGGCGTCGGTTGCGAGTCGTGCTTCGTCAGCTCGGAAACGGGCGCGAAGGATCTGCTTGCGGCCAGTGGTCTTGGTGAGCATGGTGTTCCGCCAAGTGCCGTCCGACGTTTCCGACTCTTGATCAAGCCAATCCGTCTCCTCGCCTGAGAGCTTTGAGAGAGTTTCGAGCTCGCGCGGGTCGGTGAGTGAAAAGAACTGCTTCACGCGGGTGTTCGTGTACACCGTGGACCGAAGGTCGACGCTTGGGAGTTTCAGGTCGGAGGGGTCCTGATTGGCGAGGATTACCGAGATCCCGAAGCTGCGGGCCTGCTGGAGGATGACGCGGATGTTCTCGGCGGCGATCCGCTGGAACTCGTCGATGATCAGGTAGCCCCTTCGCTCGTCGCCTGCGGCGTCGCCGGACTGCCGATACTCCTGCATCGCCGTGAGAAACGCGTACAGGGCAAGCTTGCCTGTTTCTCGCACGGTCATGCCTGTCAACTGCGACGGGAGCCAGAAATACGCGAGCTGACCCTTGCGGATGAGCTCGGGCATGTGGATGCTGGCGACTCCGTCAGGAGCAGGTCCAAGCTGCTCGTATTGTCCTACAGCGTGGATCGTGGCGAGCAGTTCGACCGCGTCTCGACCCCGTTCGCCGGCGGACGCTACGTAGGTTTTCACGGCTTCGTAGAGATCGTCGAACGTCTTGAGTTCGGCTTTCCGCTTCTTGGCGGCGTGGAGAGCGGAAAGAAGAACGTCGCGGTGCTGCTTGGAGTAGTAGCTGGCACCGTAGAAGTCGCCGTGGAAGAGGCTCAACGCTTGGATGAACAGCTCGGCGGTCTCGATGGGCCTGCGGGGATGCGACGTGCTGTCGAAGTCGCGGAACGGGTTGAAGTAGTGCGTCGCATAGCCCTGGTCTGTGCGGAACAGCATGAGCTCCTGCGGCGCAGGCTGTCCGTTGGCGGTGCGGGTCGCCGCCTCCTCGCGTGCCGTGTTGAATAGTGTCAAGTCTCCCTTGAGGTCCAGAATCACAATCGGGCACGGACGCTCGCTGCCTGAACGGATGAGTTGGGTGAGGATGGGGATGATCCCGAGCGAAGTCTTCCCGGCACCTGTCTGTCCGGCGATGTACATGTGCTCGTCGAGGATCCGCTTGTGGAGCAGAACGGGGCCCTTCGTTCTCCTGTAGACGCCCATGAATAGATGGTCCGACTCGCGGAGAACGTCGCCGGTCTCGGGATCCTCCACGGCGTGGGTCGAGTGGCGAAGGCGGTCGACGTAAACATCCCAGTCGGTGCGGTCCCTGTCCCCCGAGCCCACAGTCTCCTCGAAGGCCTGCCGCAAACGAAGTAGTGCCGGCGCGTACACGGCAAGGAGCACTAGGGACGGGAGAGTGAAGATCAGGACAAATCCCACCACGAAGACCCACACGTACGGGGCACCCCCGTCACCAAGCGGCCAGAACGGCAGCGTGAGCCAGCCGTGGCGACGTTCCGCCTCGGGCGGAACCTGCCACCATTCCTCACCTGACGTGAGCGAAGCCACTAGTTCCCAGGGACAGCAGAACGACAGACCGACGATGAGGACCATCGCAGTTGAACCCATGAACAGAGTGGACCAGACCTTGCGTCTGGTGCGGCTCCATCGGGGCTTCCAGCAGCCGGGCTCGGTGTCGGATGCATCGGGGTAGGCGAGGAACAAGTGCTGCATGAACCTCCCTTCGCCTACCAACGCACGAAATCCGGCACGCACGCCGAGCGGGTGCCTGATGGACGTGTATGCAAGGACACCAAGGCTCAGCACGATGACGAGTATGATCGCCAGCGAGGTCGAGTGCCGAAGCGGCACGAAGAGCACCAAAGCGAGCACGCCCAAGAGCACGAGCCACTGCGGATGTGGGCGCGGAAGCGAGCCGTCCTGTCTGGCTTGGTCATCCATCCGGGGGTCGGTGAGCAGCCACTCCCGGTAGAACGCAAGTGGCATGGACCCTTGGGCCGCGAAGAGCAAGATCACCACGACGGAGAGCACTGAGGTCGTTGTTGTGCGGCTGACGAAAAGCCAAGCCGCGATGCTCGATAACAGAACGCCGCCGATGAGCCAGAGCGGCAGGATGACGAGCCAAAGCGTCCACCGCTTGAAGAACAGAACGCCCATTGCGATCGCGACAATCGAGAGCAGCGTCAGGATCGGCATGACCATGCCGAGCGAGAAGATGCTCAGGAGGTACCCGATACCCAGAGTCACGGGCACGGCCATGAGCAAGTAAACCTGGCGTCGTTGGGCCGCCTCCAGCAGCTCTCTCTCTGAGTGGCTCAGATTCTGCGAGCGAAAGGCGAGCGTCGTGACTCCGGAGGATGGTTCAGACTGGACTGCCGTTCCTGAGTTCATAGATCATCCGGCTGAGGGTGGAAATGGACGGAACAACTTCGATCACCAAAAAGACTCTTGAGTGCAGCTTTCCGAACGAGCCCTTTCCCGACCGCATGGCCTGCTTGAGCTCTCGGGCTTGCCCTTCGCTGTGAACCAAGATGGCCAGGCCGACGCAGCGGTCAGTCACCGCCTGGGTTGTGCCGGGGTGGGACGTGAGCAAGTCCACATGCTCAGCAATGGCCCGGTGGATGCTGGACCGTTTAGCTGTCTCCGCCGGGGAGTAGACGCGAAGCAAACGCTTCTGCCCCTCACCGAGAACGCAGTAGTCGCCCGTTGGAACTGCCGGGAAGTCCTCCGACGAGACTCTGAACCGTCGCTTGCGTTGAGCGCAGCAGAACCAAAGCATGGCGAGATGGAGGTTGAGCGCCTGGTTGCCGAAAGCCTCGGACCGATCCTCGGGAACACCGGCCTCTCTGGTCCCGAGCTTTGTGAGCTGGTAATAGCTGACATTCCCCGGAAGCCCGCTTTGGATCTCGATGAGTCCGGACTTCTTAACGGAGGCATCACCGTTGCTCGTCTTGCGGGGCCCCGGGCCCTTGAGCCGTTTGAGGACATTCGCCATCGCCGACTCGTTGTCGTCGAAGTACAGCCGCGCGAGAACCGGCCGGAGCGTGATCCGGTAGAGCCCGATGTGCTTCAGGATTCGAAGGTCCCGCTCGGTCATTACCAGATCTCGTACGCGAGCCCATGGTACTCGCAGAACCCGTGAAACTCTCGCAGCTTTGGTGCCGGGTAGGCCCCGCCGAACTCCAACACCAGCCACGAATCGCCGTTCCGGACAATGGCATCGGGCAACCGCTGACTCCGGCCGAGACCGATCTTGAAGAGGTCGGTTTCGCTGGCCCAGGATGCGGCCTGTGCGGCGTCCCGTGCACAGAGCCGTAAGTAGAGTTCCGCGAGATGGATGTCGTGGGTGAGTTCACTGTCCCTGGGAGCTCTGCCCCCAAACCCGCCCATCAATGAGCCGGCGGACTGCGTGGCGGTGTACCAGCGGATACTCCGAGGGCGAAGTGTCCACCGCGATTGCAGACGGTACGAACCTGACTCCGCATCCGGCATCGGAGTTCCCGGTGACCATGAGAGCACGGGGGAGTTCATCGGCAGCATCGGATGGGCCATTCCGATCCCCTCCGCTAGCAGTTGGGCATCAACCAAACGACGCAAGCTCTTCCTCGCACTCGCGGGTGGGTTGGTGGCGTGCGACCACCACTGTCTGGCAAGCTGAAACTCCGCGAGCACCCGGACACGTCGCGTCAGGACCGTGAGGATCGCCGTGTCACGGTCACCCAGGATGGCAGGGTACTTTGCGCTCACGGTGCCTCTGGCTCGCTTCTTCTGCGGTCATTCTAGAGCCATTCCAAGAGAGGCGTATCGCTCTCTCCGGAGCTCGGACTCGCCGAGCTACACCTCAGTACGCACTGTTTGGGACCCACGATACTCTGTCCCAGCAAAGCTGCTTTAGTGGTCGTCCGGCGAACCCTGCCGGAGGCACCGGCCTTTCAGTCTCCGTGTGAGGTCGTTGCTCTTTTGGACTCTCGGCAAGGCCAGACCCTCAGGAACCGCAGCGGTTAGTTGTCGTGAGTCCGATACAGCGGGATGTGTGTCCATGGCAGTTCCACCAGTGGGATCACGCACGTTACGGGGCGGCCGCGGGTGCTTCCGACGCTCCACACGTCCAGGACCAGGAATCGTCCGTCCACCTCGATGTACTGCACGTCGATGCCCGGGTCTCTGAATCGAGCGACCAGCGTCGTGCTGTATCCAAACCGGAGCAGCAGCTTGTGCAGCAATGGCCGACGGTGGAAGACTGGGAGCAGTGTCTCGATCTGGATGTGGGCCATGAGCTCGAGGTCCATGTTGTTGGCGACGTATTCAAGCCGCAAGTTCGCGCGGCGTGTGAAGGACACGCGTGCTTCTGGTCGTTCGTCTACGAGCGACTCGGTGTCACGCTCGGACAGTGGTTCGTGGTTATGGCTAAGTGTGTTGACCATTGCTGACCTACCTCCCGCAGAAGTCGCTTGCGCCGTACGGCGATGAGCCCGAGACTCGCACGAAACGTCGAAGATGTCGAGTGCTTATTGAGTCTTCTGAATGCGGCCATGCAACGATGCCGGTCCGGTGCGTCTTGAGCGGGTGCGTGAGTGCAGGCGTGGCGTTCAAGGCATGCGGTAGACGAAGTGGTGAGGGTTGAGAGCCGGTGGTGCTTGTCTCTCAACCTTGGGAACAAACCTCGCTTCACTTGGCGAGTGCGAGCAGGCTCGATGCGGCCTGGTCAGCCTCCGTGCGGTCGCCGGCGTTGACGATCTGCCCGGAGAGACGGGTCAGAGCGTCCACCACCGAGAAGATGGTGAAGCGTCCGGACTGCCTCGCGATCGTGAGGGCTTCCTTGGCCAGTGCTCTGGTGATGCCGTGGCGGCTGAGCACCTTCGACACCTCCTCCTCGTCATGACCGAGTGAGGACTGCATGGCCTTCGCCAGAACTTCCGCGAATCGGTCGCGGCGTTCGTCGCGTCGCTCCACGAGCCGATGGATGAGCCGGCGGATCTCGCCGACCGCCTCACCCACGTTGGCCGTGTGCTTGCGGGAGAAGTCGATGACCTCCACCGCATCCCAGACGATGTGGTTGCGGCAGATCGCCTGGAACCAGAACGTCTGGATGCCGACGGATCGTTTGCCGACCTCTGAGTTCCACAGGAAGAGGCCGGGGGCGAACGCTTCGCCGCCGATCTCCGTCCAGCCGGCCGGGTCCACCAGGAAGCAGAACATGTCCTGCTCTCCGCAGTACAGACCGGTGCCGCCGGAGCTCTCCTCGCCTCCCGCCTGCTGGGGAGGCTGGAAGTCCGTCGCGAACTCGCGGACGACCGAGAGCAGCTCGATGTTGTGCAGCCTCGTGTATGAGGCGGCGTGCACCGAACGGGCAAGCGGCCCCTGGACGTGGACCTGAAGAGGCTTGCCCTTGGGGGGCATGGTCTCCTCGAACACCGTGGCCGCCGTCTGCGGCGTCAGTCGATTCACCGTCTCGCGGCTCACGCCGGCGAGCTGGCAGAGCTGCGTAAAACTCCAGCTGTTCAGCCTCCGCGTCGAGCCGCCAGCGACACCAAGCTCCAACCGATTGTCGACGACAACGGGACGGAGGGCCTCGGGCTGCTCCCAGATGTCCTGAGACTCGGACTTCTGCCTCTGGCAGTGCTGCCACAGAGCGTCGAGCGAGTCGAAGGATTCATCGGGCGTGCGGCGGAACAGTTCGCGGTGTCCGCGGGTCAGAACCTGCTTGGTCATGGGATACCTCGTGAAATGGATTGCATGGAAAAACCAGCTGTGCAACGCGCACAGCACTTCGTAAACGAGAGAACCTTCTCGATTGCACCACCGGTCTCTCGCCCGCGGCATGGGTCGCCGCCGGCGAGTGACCGGAAGAGTGAGCGTCTACCCCTGACCAGTCGTGTCAGCCCCTGTTATGGCTCGGAGGGGCCGGTGTGTGACCTTGCATCGTGACGATGGTGGGGACGGGCCCATCGGATGCGAGGCTCTGCCAGAGCCGCTCCAGCACCTCAGACTGGGTGATGTGGTCGGTGTCAACGATCGTGATACCCGGGGTGTCGGGGGTCGTCCGGCCGTGGCCCTGGTCGGCGGTATCGCGACGGATGATGTCTGCACGGGTTTCTGGGCGGGTCATGGACGAGCTGTCGCGTTGGTTGCAGCGACGGGCTGCACGCTCTTCAATCGAGGCATTGAGGTAGAACCGGTGACGGGCCGCGGGAGCGACTTGAGTGCAGGCGTCACGTCCCTCCACGATCACGGACAGGCCCGTCTGGACTTGTGCCTCGATCCAAGCACGTTGCAGGTTCAGCAGCTGCCATCGAACAGCGTCGTTGTTGCTGACGGCGCTGACGGCCCTGTCCACCACCGCCGACTCCAGTTCATACAGACTAAAGGAGCGGCCGCTCACAACCAGATTGCCCGCGTCGTCAAGCCTCGGAGACTCGGTAACGAGCAGTGCTTCGACCTCGCTCGGGTTGTCAGCATCTACGCCGGCCATAGCGACCATCAGTGCAACGGCTCGGTAGTGCCGTCCAGTGTGCAGTGCAACGCCGCCGAGGCGTTCGGCAAGCGTGCGAGCCAGCGTGGACTTGCCGGAGCCCGAGGGCCCGTCGATGGCGATGATGATTGGTGCATTGGCCCGGTGCGTGTGGGCCGGGAATGAGGTCGCGGGCTCGCCGCCGTTGGGCCGGTCCGGATGTGCGGCGTGTCGAGGGCCCAGCGTCGGGTCGTTCATGGTCCACACTCCGGGAGACACTTACTCACGACAAAGGGTGTCGGCGGGGACACACCCTACGAACGCGGAACCTTCCTGGTGACATCATTGAACGCTACGCGGGGGAACGGGCTCAGACAGGGGTCTGGTCCTCGTTCATCGCGTCCTCGTTCCTGGCCTCGGTCGATCGCTGCCGCTGCTCGTTGATGAACGAGTGAGCGGCGTTGAGGGCCTTGGCCAAGGGGAGCAGGTCGTCGTACCCGAAGCTCCCCGAGTCTTTCCAACTGTCGCCATCCTTGTACGACCGGCTGACCGTGACGTTGTGGATGGGGCCCACCGACGTCTCGTTGAGCCAGACCGCGGCCTTGAGAGCCCCGAACCGGACAGTGTGGATGGGTCTCTTCCCGGCCTGCTTGTTCTGCTGGGCCTGACCGTTGCTGGATGCGTTGGCGGCCGTGCCGCCGTGTCTTCCGTTCTGCATGCGAACCTCCTTTGTGTTTCGGAACCTTCAGTGTCCCTGCCGACGAAGTCGGTTATGGCGATCCCGGCTGGCCGTGTGCTCCAAGGCCTGCCCGCGGCGGCAAGTCGCCGATTCCATTCCGTGATCCGGAAACAGGATCATGCGTAGGATGGGCCATGTCGGAGCTGCCTGCTTCACGCTCGGGATGGACACTCGCGGCCATCGATCACGTGCTCGATGATGGCACGCTGGAAGATGGTCGCCGGTTGCTCAGGGATGTGACCGCGGACGCGACGCTCGCGGGCTGGGTGGTCTGGCTCGTGCAGCGACGGGAGCAACTTGGTGTGGTGAGTGGCTTCGACCGCATCATCGGCTGGAAGGTGCTGGAGTTGTTCCCGCTTCTCGCTGATCGGGTGGTTGTCGGTCTCCCGCTCGACGCCGAAGCGTTCCTGCCGAAACGCACCATACGGCCCACCGGGTCTGAGTTGATGCCCGACGACGGTCCGTGGACGTGAGCGGTCAGTTGCTCTGAGTCCACCCGGTCCGCAGGATGTCGGCGAGAGCGGCTTCGAACTCCGAACGCTCCTTCTCGTAGCCCGGTGCGTTGCTTGGGAGCGAGAGCGGCCCGCGGGATCTGGCGGCCCGATTGATGTGCTTCATCGCTGGCTCAAGGGCACGCATCAGCGCTCGGAAAGCATGGCTTGCGGTAAGCCTGCACGCCGTGCCGCTCCGAAGGGCGTCGACCAAGGCCTGGAATGTCGCCTCGGCCTGCAGGGTGAGGACCAGTTCGCGTTTCACCATCCTGCCCCGAACCGGCCGAACGTCGGGCCGTTCGGAGCGGGCGTTCGGGTCGTCGCTGGCCTTCGGTCCGGGACCAGTGTCCGCGGCCGTGCCGGAGTGGTCGAGCAAGCGGGCAACTGATGAAGTCGGCGGAGTCGTGTGGAGGGGTTTGGCCATGAGTCCTCCCTCACGCCACAAGCAGATGAGACTCGGCGAGATGGCCTGTGGATGCAACCGGCTGCAGCGTGCCGCTGAGGAACTCCGAGCGGTGGTTGATGCGGTGCATTACTTCTCCGGCGAGGCCGATGAACTGGCCGGCGGGGACAAGTTGCTCGCCGTGAGGAAGCTGGAAGACCGTGCACCCTTGCCCCGACGCCTCCGGGATCGCGACCGCCTGGGTGATGCACGTCTGGAAGAGTCGGCCCGGGGCGGTCGCGGCGAGCGAGGATTTAACCTGCGAGCGGAGCCGTCGAGCCCGTCGGTCGACGTTGGTAAGGACGACGCCGAGAACCTCCAGAGACGGGTTGCGGAGCCGGCGGACATCCGCGATATCGCGGAGCGCTTCATCCAGCCCGGCGAGTGAGAGCGGGTGCGGGAACGCACTCAGCAGGAACCACTCCGCCTCGGAGTACGCCGACACGGTTGTCGCGAACGCGGCGGAGGGGCCGGTGTCGAGCAGAACGAAGTCGTAACTGCCCCTCGCCTCCGCGAGCGGACGTTCGAGCAATCGGCTGCGGTCGATGAACCTGGAGAGCGACGTCTCGATCTCCGACAACTGCGGACGCGACGGGATGAGGTCCACGTTGCTGGGCATGCCCTTGCGGACGACCAACGCCTCCACAGGCTCATCGGTGGTGAGGAGCTCCAGGCTGCCGGCGAATCGGTCGGTGGGAACACCGAGGTGCTTGGTCGCTCCGGCCGCCGGGTCGAGGTCGATGATCAGGCACCGCTTGCCCGAGAGACCGAGTGCCGCGGCGAGGTGAACGGTGATGGTGGACTTACCGGTGCCGCCCTTCTGGTTGCCGATGGCGATGGTGGTGGCGGCTGGTGCTGTGACGTTCATAGTCCTCCGTGATATGGGCACACTGCTGGTGGCCTCGCTGCAGCGATAGCCGATCTCCCGCCATCGCGCAAGCGGGTACTTGCACCGTCGGCTCGGAGTCACCGGACGGCCCGTGCCGTCCGACCGCTGGCACCGGTGGGCGGTCTCGTCGCCGACCGATGACTTCCCGGAAGGGAACCGCCGGCCGCGATCATCGTGCATTCCAACTGCCTTGAGCGGGGGTGCCGGGGGCGGTAGCTCCGGCGCTTCAGGCTTGGCTGGTTGTGATCCCGTTCTTCGCATATGCGAGTATGTCGATCGCGGGCACGGTCGCAATGCTGCGAAGCCGGTCAATTAGCCGCAAGAGAAACAACGCGAGAGCGGCGTTCGAGTGCTGAGCATCGATCGCGGCGGAATCCGGCTCAGTGTACCTGACCTCGAACATTCCCTGCTGGGCCGAGCATCCGATGTCAAGCCGGCCTTCCTTGGAGGTCGTGTTGATGGCCGACGCGAACGGGGAATCGAACGGTGGGCACCAATCACAGTCCACGGTCAGCAATCCGCCGATGATCTCGTGAAGCGGCTTTGCTTTCAGGAGCCCGCTTGCCGTCGGAATGTCGATGCTCGTTCTGTGCAAGACTCTCACGCTTGCAATCTTGTTTGCCGCGTACCTCACCTGCTCCGCGTTCATTCCCTGCTTGACCTCGAACACCGCGTACACACTCTCGGCCGGTACATAGAGGGCATCGCCATAGTTCAGCACGAACGGCGAGTACTGCCGGTCGTGGATCACGATGTCAATCTGGTCGCTGCACGCGCCTTTCGAGTCGATGACGAACGCACGGTTGACCTTGTAGCGTTTGGGTAGATGCTCGTAGAGCATCTTGATCCACTGGCCTTCGGAAACGGTGCCCATCGTACCGGTATGTCCCACCGTGCGGCGCGTAATGCCCAGTTCGCACGCGAGCCGATCGTGCAGGGCTAAGAACAAATCGTTCAGGCAGGGTTTACCGGCCATGATGAGCTCCATGCTGTGCGGCGGGCGCTTGCTCCCGGAACGGCGGCGTGGGCTTCAACCCCATCGCGATCTCAACCGCTCGCTTGCCGATAACGGCCCGTTCTGGGAACGCATCGAGCACGAGCGTCGGGATGAGGCGTTGGGTCAGGTCGGAATAGGTGAAGCCGTAGGCGCGACCGTCTGCCTCGCCGGTTGCGTCGGCGAGGTGACCGAGTTCGCGGTCGGTGATGCCGCTTCCCACGAGGCCGTCCTTGAGGACATACAGGCGTTGCTCGCGGCTAGGACGTGCAAATTCGAATACGGCGGCGGCGCGACGGCGGATAGCGGGGTCGATGGCATCCAAGCGATTCGTACACATGACCACAGCAACCGGAAGCCGCTCGGCGGCGAGGTCGTCGACGCCGCGGATCAGGGCGTTCACGCCCGCGCGGTCCTCGTGGTGCATTTGGGCCGCTTCGCGGGATTGAGCCAACGCATCGGCCTCGTCGATGAGAAGAATGATGCCGCGCCCTGCCTTGCCGTCACTGCCTCGGGTCTTGCCGACTGCTTCGCGAACCTGCTTGAACGCGCCGGAGATAAGCCGGGTCATCTCGCCGACCGCGCCGCTACCGCGCGTGTTCAGGCTCAGGGCGTACAACTCGACCCGCACCCTTGCTCGCTTTGCTACTTCGTTCCCGAACGATCGAGCAAGAGCAGTCTTGCCAGTGCCCACATCGCCGGCCAGAAGGAAGAGGGGTGGGCGCGAGTGGAAGTACTCCACGGCGGCCAGTTCGCCTTTGTGGTGCGTCTTGTTCCAGTCACGCAACTGTCCCGGATCGACGAGAAGAAGGGTCTCCTTGACGAGCCGGGCCTTGTGCTCATCCAGACCGACAAGCCGGTCGTAGTCGGTCTGCCCGCGAGGGTCTGGGAGCGTGATGACATCCTCGAACAGATCAGTCTGATTCAAGAGACACCCCCGAGCACGGCACGGCGAACGCCGCCCCCACCCGAGATGTACGACTTGTCCTCGATCCACCCACCCGGGGCTTTCGGTTCCTCGCCGGACACTCGCTGGATAGGCAAGCCCGCCTTGTACCGGGCGCGAGCGTCTTCCCCGATGCTCCACCACTTCTGCGAGTACGTGAGGTAGGACGTGAAGTACGCACCAGCGGTCTCCACTCCTCGCTTGACCGTGCCGGATCGGTCGCCTTCGCCGGTCGTGCCAAGCGACAGGGCGGTGTACCTCAGCGTCGCCGGCAGCCACGCGCCGTCCTTCTTGAACCCGTACATGACGGTGTCCAAGTAGCCGTCGCCCAGAAGCGTGACAAGTTCGCCCAAGTACTTTTCAATCTCCTGATCCGACGGGCAGCCGTACGCCATCTGCATCTGGCGGAGGTCGGCGGCCACCTTACCGCCGACCCGGCGGGCATCGGAGGTGGTGAAAGTCGAAGTGGTCGTGTAACTGTGCGTCATGAGTTACCCTCTGAACGAAGTCCCCAACACCACCCGCCACATGGCGACGGCATCGGCTTTGGTCGAGGCGGTGTGGGCTTCGATCAGGGCGTTGAGCGCGTCCTGCGCGGCTTCCACGATGAGTTTGCGATTGGCTTCGGTGTACTGCGAAGCGACGTTGTTCTTGGCGTTCACCGGGTCGAAGATCTGCACCACGTCCGGCAACGACCCCGGCAGGTCCGACGCGGGGTAATAGTCCTTGAACGCGATCCGACTCTTGAGGCCGGTCGAGACGATGTAGTTGAAGAAAGCCTCCATCCCCTTGCGGTAATCGGAGAAGTCCTGCCCGCCGTCGGCGAGGTGAGCGCAGATCAGTTCGACCATGAACGACTTGAACCGGAAGTTCGCATCCTTCGCCTTCTGCTCGGCGGCCCACCACTTGATGAGGCGCACGACCTGGGCGAAGTGCTGCGGCTGGGCGTCCTTGCGCTTGCGGGTGAACGCAATGTGCATAGGGATGCTGGTGAGCATCAACCGGCCCGTCTTCTTCGACACCAGCCAGCCCTTGTCCTGCGGGTCGCCCTCGTAGAACACCGGGACGATGTCCACGTCCACCCCGGCCTCCTTGAACTTGATCTTGACCGAGAACTCCTGCGGCTCGATCTGGTCAGGGCTCATCTGCGGATAGGCCTTCCGGAGGCGTTCCGCAATCCAGTTGGAGAGTTGACGGTTGGCTTTTCGCTCCCCGTCATACGTGATGTAGAGCGCGATATCGACATCGCTGGAGGTGCGGAGTGCCGTGCCCTTTGCCAGGCTCCCGGACAGATACGACTTGGCGAGACCGCAATCGGGATGGTCCTTCATCCACTTCCCAAGGCGCTCGCGCAGGTCGTTGACCTTCTGGCGGCGCTCCTTGGCGATGTCAGCGGGCAGGTTGACCTTGTCCTCCGCGAAGCGGCGGACGTCGGCGTGGGCGATGGGTGGGTCGATGAGCGTGGAGGTGGGGTTTGGCATATTCCCCGGGTTTGGGCAAGGGGAATGCCAAACTTCGCAAACGAACGGCGCAGCCAGAAATGTGGCTCATCGGGCTCAAAACGGCATGTGGCGACTGCCCCGTCCTGCCAAAACCCTGCCAGCGCGTGAACGCTCACTAACCGATCTGCCGTAATGGCAGACGCGCGGAGCAACACCACGGGAATAGTTAAGGTACTGGAGGGGCGGAGAGTGTATCGGCTCGCGCTGGTGTGTCAACAACATAAGCCGGTGTTTCATCCGTTCATCCGCGTGAATGGAAAGAACGCCCGACGCCGCCACCGTCCCATTCTCGGCTTCCGACCACAGCCCCGTTGCGGCCGCGAGCGTTGACTAGGCAGAGCATGTAGCGGGTTGGCAGTGCCGCTTGTATCGGCGTGAGCCCGGCACAGATGGTCGGCGGCACGGTTTCCCGGCGAGGCACTGGCGTCCAGGCACTCGGGCCGAGATCATAACTTGCGGCACTGCGTCGCCTGTGCGAGAGGAAGTCCAGGAGCGATGACCCGCCGCGATTCGTCGAATCGCGGGCCGCGGCGTGGTCATCTTGTGACTGGAGCAGAAGGAGAACGGGGAACAGCGAGTCATTCGGACGGGCGTGAGGGGGTGAATCCTCGTGCCGCGTCTTGGCGATTCGCGGGACGGACCGGCCGGACTTGGTCGAACGGGTGCTGCGCACGCGTTCACTGAGCCGTGTCCGGCGGCCGTGGTGCATCGAACCTAGATCGGATCGAGCACCCAAGTCAAACCCCAATCAGAGCGAGGAATGGAGCGTGGGCTGGCACAGCCGCTGACGCTCCGGTGTGCGGGCCAGCCCGCCAGCCTGAAACACCGTTCTCCCGACTGCCGGCCCGCGGGCGCCGAGGATGGCCCGCGTTCGGGAGGGTGAGCATGGGAGCGAACATTCAAGAGCGGACCGGCACGCGGCTGGCGCCGGAACTGGCGACGAAGCCGGTGGGCGGGTTCGTGTTGATTCCGGCGTGGGCGTTTCTGGCGGCGTGGTGGGCCTGCAGGACGGGTGATCTGCGGCCACTGGACGTCCGGGTCTGGCTGGCGAGTTTCGAGGCCGTGGCGAGGCGATGCGGCGCTCGCAAAGGGTGCCGTGCGGCGTACACGACAGGCGAGCTGCGGGTGTTGACGGGGGCGGGGTCGGACCGGTCGGTCCGCGAGAGCCTGCGGCGGCTGAGCCGGGTTGGATTGGTCGCCTGGTCGCGAGAGAGTCTGCACCTCGCGGGAGCGGTCGAGGAGGTCGTGCTGTCGAGGCCAGGGCCGATGCTCGATGCGATGGCACAGGTCGCGACGCCGTCGCGGCGAGTGCCGGTGCCGCGGCGGCTGGTGCGTGAGCTGTGCTTGTCGAAGTCACCGACTCTGCTGGCGACATCGTTCGGGCACCTGCTGCGGTGCCTGTTCAACCGGCGGAAGGCGTGCTCCTCGGGCGGGCTGTGCAAGGCGTCCTGGGTGGCCGAGGTGTTCGGCATCAGCGGGCGGAGCGTGAAGCGTTCGCGGGCGACGCTGTCGACGGCGGGCGTGCTCCGGCGTGAGCGTGCACCCCAGCGGGTGATGAACCGGCACGGCGGGTGGTCGGCGTGGAACCTGCGGTGGCAATCGACGCCCGGGGCGGGACTCGTGCGAATGCGGGCTGGTGTTCGCGTGCAGTGCTTCCGCCTGTCACCCCCAGTGCTCGCCGGCGGCGGCGGCGTGTCACCCCTTAGAGACACGTGCAACTCCCTTGCGGGATCTGAAAACCATCAACCGACGGCGAACGCGGTGCGGCGACCGGGCACGCGGTGCAACTCCGATGGTGCTCGTGCCTCGCCGTGGGACAGGCCGCGAGCGGGCGGACATCCTCGGGGCCTCGGGCACGTGAGGGGCGAGGACCTGCGGAGCGTGGGGGGCCTGGCCCGGTTGTATTCGCGGGCTGTGGCTGCGGGACTCGCGACGCGGAGCGAGTCGGGAGCGATGGCGTTCGTCTCCGCCGCGGCCCACGCCCGGCGGGTGGCGTCGAGCAACGCGGGCGGGCTGTTCGCCACGGTGGTGCGGGGCGGGCTGTGGCGGTTCATTTCGGGTGAGGATGAGAACCGGGCCCGCGCAGCGGCCCGGGCGGTCTGGCGGATGGTCAGCCAACCCGCCTCGCGGCCTGGTGATGAAGCTGATCAACGACGACACGATCGCAAAGAGGAGCTCCCGGCCGAACGGGTCCGCGAGCTGGTGCGGCGGTCACTCGCGTCGGTGGACCCGAGCCGCGGGAGTCTCACCGCTCCTGGTCGGTCGGACCCAGCAGCCGGCCGAGGGCCCGATGGACGAGGCGGATCACATCCTCGTGGTCGTTCCCGAAGGTGCGGCACGAATCGGTCGGGAGGCCCGCACGGTCTTGCCCAACGGAGTGCGTGATGCGCACGTCGTAGGTCTTGACGCCGCCGGTTCCCTGGCCGGTGTTGGTGAGCGTGACGCGTGCGAGGCACTGCCTGCGGCCCGAATCGCCGCCCGGGAGCTTGTCGATGGTGATCTCCAGCATGTACAGCGGTACGGACGGGAGGAGTGGCCGGGTGCGACGCACACGCTCATAGGCGATTCCAGGGACCAGATCCCCAGTGGGTTGGATTCCCTCGCTGGGTGTTCCTGCCGGCTCGGCGGTCGTCGTCGGGGCTCGCAAGGGGGCCCCCGATGACGAGCGCAGCGCCGGCTGCCCGCACGCTGCCCCCACCCGGTGCTTGCGGGCCGGCTTCCCCCGCCCCCCACCACACACCCCGCCGGACGGCATGAGTCCGAGGGGCTCCGGAGGATTTTTTCACGAGGTGTGCCGGCGGAGTGATCCCTCATCACTCGGCCGGCGAACCGAGTGCACGACCGGAACCCGGCACGAGGCCGGGCGGGCGTGGAACGGGAGGTGCGGTCGTGGAACCCCAGCAGTACTGGACTCATGAAGGATTCCTGGAGGGGATGGGCCGCGAGGCGGCGGGGTTCGCTGTCGATGAGAGCTGGGAGTTGGAGCACTGGGCCTTCGTCGAGGATCTCCGGCTCTGCGATCCGTACTTCTTCTACTCCGTCGGCAACCAGACACTCCGGCTCCTGAACGACGGACGCCCGCTGGAAGCGTTGCGGTCTCTGGTCATCGACAGCGCCCTGTTGGATGACTCGGCGGTCGAGATCATCACGCGGCCGGACTCCTACCTGAGCCGGCTCATGAAGCTGTGGGTCCGCTGGTCGGAGGTCACCGACGAGGGCGTTCGGATGCTCTGCGAGCCCGACGCGATGCCGATCCTCAATGACCTGAACCTCCGTCAAAACTGGCTCTCGGGCGAATCACTCCGCCTACTGCTCGGTCGCGGCACGGGCCTCTGCCATCTCGTCAGGCTCTGTGTCGCGCAGAACTACCTCGGCCCCGCCGCGACCGAGTTCCTGCGGCACGAGGACTCGGCATTGGTCAACCTTGAGGCCCTGAACCTCGGCTTCTGCGGGCTCAACCATCGGGCGTTGATGGACCTCGCGCACGGCGACCGGGCGCTCCCGAGCCTGCACCGCATCGGTCTGGCCGGCAACCAGATCTCGGACGAGGACCTGGCCTGCTTCGCGGCCTCGGGCACACCGTTGGTGAAGCGAATCACGCACCTGGATGTGAGCGACTCGCCGCGCGTCAGCGACGAGATGTTCGATCTGCTGGAGGGGCCAGGCCAGAACCTGACGGCGATCACCCGCCTCTCGCTGCGGCGGAACGACCTGACCGACCACGTGCTTCGGAGGATGCTGTTCCCGGACATGTTCCCCGCCCTGCGGGTCCTGGATCTCCGCGGCACGCAGGTGAGGGAGTCATCCCTCGGCGAACTGAACCGCCATCGGCCGCGGCTTCGGGTGATGCTGTGACGCACTTCAGTGTCGTGCATCCAGAACCAACCACTCACCACAATCATCGTCGACACTTAGACCGCGCCACTCAATCGTGCTGCACAGACGCGAGCCGTCAACGTCTCATCGCGTTCGACAAGGATGTTCGCGCCGATGTTGGACAAGCAGACACACGTGGCACCTCCGGTCGAGTAATGGCGGCTACGAAGTACGGCAGGTTGGAGGATCAGTACTCCCCGTTCAGAGCACCTGCCCTCAAGCCTTGACCGGACGCGCCTCGGCGACGGTCGAAAGCAGAGTCTCCGCATCAGCGACTCTTCCGAGGCTCGCGTGTGCGTGCTGCCCCCCATGACCCGCCTTTGGGCGATGGCGAACCCGAGATCGCCGCACCCCGCTGCGGATGCCCCAAGCGGTGCCATCCGGTCTCCCAGCCAGTAAGTGAACTGGCGCGAGTGCTGTGGGCACGGGCCTGGCAAGCTTTGTATCCGCAACCCCGACAAACGGGTTCTCGGCGGTCCAGCAGCACAAGCAGCCAAGTCTTGGGCGGTTAACGCGCGGCGCAACCCAGGAAACGAGCGAACCGAAGCCTGACTGAAGCGGTATACTCTGCCCAGCCGATACACCACACCAGATGTCCCCAGCCCTAGTCAAACTCGTCGCCATGCTCCTGCTCGTCGTGCAGGGGGTGATCGCGTCGGCTTCGGGGCGGGTGCTTTGCATTCCGGTCGGAGACTGCGGAACGCACGAATCGGAAACTGCCGAAGTGTGCTCGCATTGTGACACGCAGGGCATGGCTCACGCGGGAAGCGGCGTTGGCGCCCCGGGCCACGACGAGGGACCGTACAGCACCGCGTTTCACCCCGACGACGAGTGCGGCTGCCACCTTCATGTGCCGGTCCC
The DNA here is from genome assembly GCA_019636675.1 of Phycisphaeraceae bacterium. Classification (NCBI taxonomy): domain Bacteria; kingdom Pseudomonadati; phylum Planctomycetota; class Phycisphaerae; order Phycisphaerales; family Phycisphaeraceae; species Phycisphaeraceae bacterium. Next base: position 57,129 of record JAHBXC010000006.1, on the reverse strand, counting down.
GGGCGAAGAGCAGGTTCCCAACAACCCCAAGGGAGATGGGCAAGACCTGAGGCTTTTGGTCGTTCCCCTGCTTGTTGCCGTCGTCATGGCTTGGGATTTCGATCCCCCGATTGCCGTGCCGCCTCGTGTCCAGCCCCCCGATTTCAGCGCCTCCGATCAGGTGTTGGCACTGAAGACGACCCGTCTCCTCATCTAGCGCCGACGTTCCCGCCCGCCGCCTTTCGGACGATTGTCTCGATTGGCGGGCGATGTCGCTTTCCTGCTGTGGGCCTTTCGGCATCCACGCAGGTCTTGGCGTTGTTCCCACCACAACTTGGGCTGGATCTCGCTTAGCGGTGTTCGCCGCGGTTCCGCGTTGCGGACGGTCCTGATGGGCAGAGCTTCCACCTGTTTGGAGACTCCTTAATGGTCAGATCACACGAAGACCGGTCCGAAGGCGGACTGCGCCGGCGATTCGCGGGGCTTTCGCTGGCTGCACTCGTCGCTCTCGCCGCGGGAGGCTGCCAGTCGTACGAGCGACGGCCGCTCGACATGACCGGACACCAAGCCGCGTTTCTGGCACGCACGCCGGAAAGTCCAGAAGTCAGGACGTTCGCGGAAAGCCTCGCGGCGAGGTCACCATCGCCCGCTGACGGGATGGTGGCGTTCGACCCCGGCGACGGCATCACGTGCGAGGAAGCCGAGGTCATCGCCCTCGTGTTCAACGCCGACCTCCGAGTCGCTCGCCTCCGGGCGGGAGTCACGCAGGCGAACGCGGAGAACGCAGGGCTTTGGGAAGACCCAACGATCGGCGTTGACCTCACTCGCATCATCGAGAGCACTCCTGAGCCGTGGAAGGTCTTCACGAGCGTGGGACTCACGATTCCGATCTCAGGGCGGCTAGAGATCGAGAAGCAGCGGGCCGGCGTGGAACACGCCGCAGAACTCGCACGGGTTGCCCAGCGCGAGTGGATGGTGCGGACGTCGGTCCGCCGAGCATGGAGCGAGTGGTCGGCGCTGGACGCGCAGCTCGCGGTCACGCGCGACTTCCTGTCCCGCGTGGACCAGATCCTATCGGTCGTCGACAAGATGGAGCAGGCGGGGGAGATGGCCAGGACCGAGGCGCGGCTCTTCCGTATCGAGAAGGCAACCAAGGCAGCGGACCTCGCCGTTCTTGAGTCCCGAGTTCGCGAGGCGGACCTTCGGCTACGCCAGCTCATGGGGATGTCACCCGACGCCCCGCTTCGGTTGCACGCCGACGGCGTCGGGCCGGCCCGGTCGAGCGTGCACTCCGGGACGGACACCGCCGAGCTCCAACGCCGGAACCCGGCGATGCTGGTCGCGACCGCCGAGTACGAGGCCGCCGAGAAGGCCCTCGAACTCGAAGTCCGCAAGCAGTACCCGGACTTGCACATCGGTCCTGGCTATGGGAACGAGGACGGCCAAGACCAGGTGCTGCTGGGGCTGTCCGTGCCAATTCCGATCTTGAACGCCAACCGTCGCGGCATCGCCGAGGCGCGAGCGCAGCGCGAAGTCACCCGTGCCGCGGCCGAGGCCACGCTGGAGCAGACCATCGCTGCCGTTCGCTCGGCCGAGGTGCGGCTCATGGCTGCGGCGCAGCGCCGCTCGACCCTGGAATCGGAGATCGTCCCGCTTGTCGACGCGCAATACGCCGATGCCCGCCAGGTGGCCCGGCTGGGCGAAGTGAACACTCTGGTGCTTTTGGAGAGCCTGACGCGGCAACAAGAAGCCAAAGTCGGGCTCGTTGAAGCGGTACGCGATGAGGCGCTCGCCGGAGTTGATCTGGACGAGCTTCTCGGCCCCGAAGCGTTGACGTCTCCGGGTGGGCCGACCGCGATTCCCGTTGCTCCGGGAGCTGCTGCTCCTTCGGGCGGCACGCCAGCTTCCGAAAGCACCCCCACGAACCCCGCCGGCGCGGCCGCGCGCTGATCGCCTCCGCACAAGGAACACACCATGAAGAACATACTCTGCACATTCTCGAAGATGCTGCTCGTCGGTGGGCTGGCCCTGTCCATGCCGCTCGCATTTGCCCTCACCGGCTGCGAGAAGAAGGAAACGGCGCACGGCACGGACGACGGGCACGACCACGGAAGCGAAGGAGGCGGTACGGGGTCGGGCGCGAGCACCGATGGCGAGTCCGCTCCTTCCAACCGGGTCGACATCCCCGCCTCGGTCCGGCAGAACCTCGGCATCACGTTCGCCAAGGTCGAGTCTCGGAACGTGGAGCAGACGCTCCGCGTCCCGGGACGGTTCGAGCTCTTGCCCACGGCCCGGCGCGAGTATCGCACGCCGCTATCGGGCCGAGTCGACATCCTGGTGAGCCAGTACCAGAAGGTCGAACCCGGAACGCCGCTCTACCGAGTCGATGCCGCCGCGTGGCGTGACCTGCATGAACAGATTGCCGCAACATCGGCAAGAGTCGAGTCAATGGCTCCGCTCTTGGCAGCGCAGGCTGAGCACGAGAGAAGTCTTACCGAGAAAGTGGCTCTCTGGCAGGAGCGGCTGGATCAACTGGACACCCTCCGAGACGCCGGAGGTGGAAGTGCGACGCAGTTCACCGAAGCTCGGGCGACGCTCAATGCGAGCCAGAGTGAACTGTCCGTTGCCCGCGGCAGGAGCGCGGAGCTCGCCGCACAGAAGAAGCAGGCCGAGGCCGAGCTTCGGTCGCTGACCTCGCGGCATGAACTCCTCGTTCGGGGCGGCAACTGCGGCGATCGTCACGAAGGCCTCGATGCAGGAAGCGGATACACGGTGTGCGCTGTTGCTGAGGGAGTCGTTGAATCGGTCGGCATCACACCGGGTGGCCTGGCCGAAGAGAACGGCCACATCGTGACACTGGTGCAGCCGGACCAAATCAGGTTCCGCGCCCGCGGCTTGCAGTCCGACCTCGGACGATTGCGTGACGGCCTGCCGGCCAGGATCGCGGCTCCGCAAGGCGGAAGTCTGCCGCTGCAAGACGCGATGAGCGGCGTGCTTCAGATCGGTCTCGCCGCTGATGCGGACGAGCGAACTGTGGATCTTGTCGTGGTCCCTGAGACGCTCGCTCCGTGGGCACGCACTGGAGTGTCGGCACACCTGGAGGTGACGCTCGCCGGAGGAACTGAGGAGCTGGCGATCCCGCAATCGGCCGTTGTGCGCGACGGCGCTCGGGGGATCATCTTCCGACGCGACCCGGCCGATCCCGACAAGGTGATCCGCATGGAGGCCGACCTCGGCCTCTCCGACGGCCGATGGGTCGTGATCGCCAGCGGAGTCAAGGAGGGTGACGAGATCGTGCTCGGCGGCAACTTCCAGTTGATGCTGGCGACGAGCGGCGCGTCGGAGAAAGCCGGTCATTTCCACTCCGACGGGACCTTTCACGAGGGGAGCCACTAAGCCATGCTCGCCAGACTCATTGCATTCTCTCTGCGGCAGTCATCGCTCGTCGTCGTACTGGCGGGATTGCTGCTTGTGTTCGCCGGCGTCAAGGTCAAGGACATGCCGGTGGACGTCTTCCCCGAACTCAACGCTCCCACGGTGGTCGTGATGACTGAGGCCGGGGGCCTGGCCGCCGACGAGGTGGAGCTCAACGTCACCTTTCCCATCGAGACGGCTGTCAACGGTCTGCCGGGCACGCGGCGCGTCCGAAGCGCATCGGCCACCAGCCTGTCGATCGTGTGGGTCGAGTTTGACTGGGGCACGGACATCTACCGCGCGAGGCAACTGGTATCGGAACGGCTGAGCGCGGTTCGGGAAAGCCTGCCGCCGGACACTCACGCAGAGATTACACCCGTCACCAGCATCACCGGCGAGATCATGCTCATGGCCTTGTCGTCGCCCGACGGCTCGGTCAGCCCCCTCGACATGCGCTCGTTCGCGGAGTTTGACCTGCGGAACAAGATCCTCGCCGTGCCGGGCGTGGCCCAGGTCGTCGCCATCGGCGGCGAACTGCCGCAGTACCAGATCAACGTGAAGCAGGACCAGCTCGCCCTGTACGGCCTAACTATCTCCGATGTGGTCGACGCCGCCAAGGGGGCACACTCGACGGCCAGCGCCGGGTACGTCCCCAACTGGGAGAACCAGGAACTGCCCATCCGCCAGACCGCCCGCGTGACCAGCGCCGAGGACATCAAGAACACGCTGGTCCGGATTCACAACGGCGCCGCGGTGACGATCGGGCAGGTGGCCGACGTGCAGCTCGGCCCCTCGCCCAAGCGCGGTACCGCGTCCGACCGGGCGCTGCCGGGCGTAGTCATCAGCGTGCAGAAGAGCCCCGGGACCAACACACTCAACCTGACGACGCAGATCGACGGCGTGCTGGACCAGATGGAGAAGGCCATGCCCAAGGGGATGGTCCTGAACCGCGACCCCTTCCGGGCCTCGCGTTTCATCGAACGGAGCATCAACAACGTCGTCAAGGTCTTGATCGAGGCGAGCGTCATCGTCGGGGTCATCCTCATCCTTTTCTTGCTCAACGTGCGGGCCACGATTGTGACGCTCACGGCCCTGCCACTCTCGCTCGCCGTGGCGATCCTGCTGCTCTGGGCGTGGGGGCTGTCGATCAATGTCATGACGCTGGGCGGACTGGCGGTCGCTATCGGCGAACTGGTGGACGACGCCATCATCGACGTGGAAAACGTCCTGCGGCGGCTCAAGGAGAACGATGGGCTGCCCGAGGGTGAGCGCAAGGGGCTGGTGGAGGTCATCTACAACGCCAGCAACGAGATCCGCTCCTCGGTGGTCTTCGCAACCATCATCATCTGCATGGTGTTCGTCCCGCTGCTGTTCCTGCAGGGTCTTGAGGGACGCTTCTTCCAGCCGCTGGGTATCGCCTACATCATCTCGATCATGGCGTCGCTTCTGGTGGCGCTCACGGTCACGCCCGCGCTGTGCAAGTGGCTCTTTGCGGGCTCGTTCGGCAAGAAGTCCAAAGACGGGCATGCCGCGGGCGGGCACGGAGAGCATGACGGGTGGCTCGTGCGCAAGCTCAAACGCCGCTACGAACCGGCCCTACGCGCGAGCGTCCGCAATCGCGGCGTGGTGCTTGGGGGCGCGGGGTTGCTCACCGTCGCCTCGCTGGTGCTCATGTCCACCTTCGGCACATCGTTCCTGCCCGCATTCAAGGAGGGCACGTTTACGGTCTTCCTGCTCGCCCCCCCGGGCACATCGCTGGTCGAAAGCAACCGCCTGGCCGTGGGAGTTGAGGCTCAGTTCGTCCAGATCGAGGGCGTGTCGAGCGTCACGCGGCGCACGGGCCGGGCCGAGCGCGATGAGCATGCCGAGCCCGTGAGCAGCTCCGAGATCGAGGTGACGATGAAGGCGGGTGTGGACCAGGACATGGTCCGCGCCGCGATCGACCGCATCATCGCCAACATCCCCGGCATCACCACGATGGTGGGCCAGCCCATTGAGCACCGGCTCAGTCACGTCTTGTCGGGCACGCCCGCGGCCATCGCGATCAACGTGTACGGTGAAGACCTCAACGTGCTGCGCTCGCTCGCCAAGGAGATCGAGTCGGCGATCAAGCCGATCCCCGGCACGCGCGATGTCGCCGCCAACCGCGAGATTCTGATTACCTCGCTGCCGATCCGCTACCGCCCGCAGGACCTTGTCGCCGCGGGGCTCTCTCCCGCGGCGGCGGCCGAGCAGGTTCAGCAGGCGCTCTACGGCGAGACTGTCGCGGAGGTGAACCAGGGCGTGCGGAGGTACGAAATGGTCGTGCGCCTGGCCGAGAGCGAGCGGGACCGGATCGACCAGATCATGGACCTGCAACTGCGCGGCGCGGGCGGTGCGATCGTGCGCTTGCGCGAGGTGGCCGACATCGGGCCGGAGAAGACCAGCAACCTCATCGCCCGCGAGAACGCCCAGCGCAAGGCCGTGATCTCGACCAACGTCGCCGACGGCTACAACCTCGGGCAGCTGGTGGCGCAGGTGCAGGCCAAGGTGGACCCGATCGTGCAGAAGGCGGGGTACACCGTCCACTACGGCGGGCAGTTCGAGGCCCAGCAGTCCGCCAGCCGCACGATCCTCATCATGGGGGCGGGCGTGGCCGTGTTCATGTTCCTGCTCTTGCAACTGTCCACGGGCAAGGCCCGCGTGGCCCTGCTGGTCATGCTCAACCTGCCGCTGGCGCTCATTGGAGGCATCGTCGCGATCTTTCTGACCGAGAGCCCGTCGATCGCGGGCAACGCCTTGGCACTCTTCGGGCTGTCGTCCTCACGCTACATCGCGCCGGTTATCTCCATCGCCAGCATGGTGGGCTTCGTAACGCTCTTTGGCATCGCCGTCCGCAATGGCATCCTGCTCGTCAACCACTACGACCATCTCCAGGAGCGCGAGGGCAAGTCGATCGGGGACTCGATCATCCAGGGGTCCTTGGAACGCTTGGTCCCGATCCTGATGACGGCTCTGGCCGCGATGCTCGGCCTGGTGCCGCTCGCGCTCGCCAAGGGCAAGCCCGGCAGCGAACTGCTCGCCCCGCTGGCGATCGTCGTGCTGGGCGGGCTGGTCTCGTCCACGTTCCTCAACCTGTTCGTTGTCCCCGCTGGCTACGCGCTGGCGTTCAGGGTGAAGCGAGATGCGCCGGATCGTCCGGGGCTGCTCGCCCGCCTGCTGCGTCGTTCCGCCAAGAAGTCCGTTCCCTCAACCTGATCGCACGGAGAATCTCCTATGAACACCGTTCGCACGATCCAACTCCTGCTCGCCCTTCCCGCCTTCGCGCTTGCCCTGTCGATGAGCGCGTGCGAGAAGAAGTCCGAGACGCCCGCCAAGCCTGCCGCCGGAACAACCGGCACTACAAAGGCCGACGGGCACGACCACAAAGACGGTGACGACCACGACCACGGTCATGGGCACGGACCCAGGACCGAACTGGGCAGCCAGTCGGCGGGCGGCATGACCATCATGGCCGCACGCGAGGGCGATGTGACCCCGGGCGGCGAGGCGACGTTCGACATCGGCGTCACCGGCGGCGCGGGCAAACCCGCGGCGGTGCGTGTGTGGGTCGGCACGGAGGACGGCAAGGGCTCGATCAAAGCCAAGGCCGAGGCCGAGGGTGACGGCTGGCACGCGCACGCCGAGGTGCCCAAGCCGCTGCCCTCCGGGAGCAAACTCTGGGTCGAGGTCGAAACCTCCACGGGTGAGAAGCACGTTACCGGGTTCGACCTCAAGTCGTAGACCGTGCGCTCGTCGCACACCGTCCCGGCGGCGCGGCCGGGCGGAATACCGAAGACACGTCCCGGCGGCACGCGCCCGGCCGCCTTGCTTTGGAGCAACACTATGAAGAATCCGAATCGCTCGTCCATCGTCCTTGGGCTCATCGCCGGCGCGGCGCTCACCGCCGCCGCGGCAACGATGATGGGCCAGGGGGCCGCGCAGCGCGCCCCCGCCGACACGCAGTACTTTGTCACCGCCGACGACGGCGAGGCGCACCTGTGGCTCCGCGAAGGCAACACCCTCAAGTTCGTCGCGCACGGCGAGTGCGGCGAGTGCAAGGGCAAGGACCACGACGACCACGACCACAAGGAGGGCGACGGGCACGACCACGCCAAGCCCGCCGCCGCAGCGCCCGCGGGCGGAGCCGGGAACACCGGGCACGACCACGGCGATCACGGGCATGGCGAAGGCGGCGCGATCGGCACGGCCACCATCGGCGTGTGGACCGTGTCGGTCTCGGGCGAAGTGAAGGCCGGGAGCGAGGCCCACCTGGACATCAATCTTTCGGGGAGCACGGCCCGCCCCGCAGCCGTGCGCGTGTGGATCGGCTCACAGGATGGCAAAGGGGCGATGAAGCAGAAGGCCGACGGGGGCGGCGCGGAGTTCCACGCCCACGCCGACGTGCCCAACCCCATCCCCGCGGGCGCTCAGCTCTGGATCGAGATCGACGACGGCAAGGGCAACAAGTCCGTCGGCGGGTTCGCGATCAAGAAGTAATGGTGGGCGTGGGCGCGGCTCCACGCCGCCGGCGCGCGACGTCGGGCCGGAGGGGAAGCACGCCGCTCGATTCCGAACTGGCTGGAGTTCATTCCAGACCGGTTGGAATCAGTTGCGCATGTTCTGAAGCGCACTCCCGGCGCGTGGGAACACGCTCCCGGGGGATTGGGAGACGCTCCGGGCGACTCGGAACGCATTCCAGACGGATTGGAATGTGTTCCCGACGGCTTGGACTCACACCGGGCTGAGTTGAAAGACGGCGGCGCGGGCCGCTGGGAAAGATTGGTTCATGCCCACCGTCAAGACCATCCTCGCCATTGACCAACTCGACTGCGCCGCCGAGGAGCAGGTGCTCCAGAAGGCGGTGGGCGGGATGCCGGGGGTCGCGATCGTGGAGTGCAACGTGGTGACGCGTCGGATGAGCGTGACGCACGATGCGGCGAGCGTGACGGGCGAGGCGCTCGCGGCGAGGGTGCGCTCGGTGGGGATGACGCCGACGATCATCACGGCTTCGGGCGCGGACGGCGAAGCGGCGGGCACACACGGCTCGGGAACACACGCGCACGGCGCGACCGCCGGGGCCGACTGCGGAGGGGCCGCGTGCGCGTCCGACGCCGTGCACGCGGGACCGGCATACGACACGCGACCGTGGTGGATCAGGTACGGGCCGTTCATCCTCTCGGGAGTGCTCGCGGCGGGGTGCGAAGCGGCGTACTTCGCGGGCGTCGAGGAGACCTCGTGGCCGATCATCGCCGCATCGGTCGCGTCGATGCTTCTGGGGGGCCGCGAGACGTTCTTCAAGGGCTGGATCGCGCTCAAGACCTTCACGCTCAACATCAATTTTCTGATGTGCGTGGCGGTGATCGGCGGGGCGGTGATCGGCGCGTGGCCGGAGATCGCGCTGGTGGTATTCCTCTTCGGCCTCGCCGAACTGATCGAGAAGAAGGCCCTGGACCGCGCCCGCGATTCGGTGCGCGGCCTGATGGCGATGGCCCCTGACGAGGTGAGCGTCAAGCAGCCGGATGGTTCGTGGCGCACAACCAATGCGGGCGCGGTGCCCGTCGGCGCGGTCGTCCAGGTGAAGCCCGGTGAGCGGCTGGCGCTCGACGGCGTGGTGGTCGCGGGCGAGTCGAGCGTGAACCAGGCTCCGGTCACGGGCGAATCCGTGCCGGTGGAGAAGAAGATCGGCGACAAGGTCTTCGCAGGGACCATCAACGAGTCGGGCGTGCTGGAGTTCAAGACTTCGGGCGGCAAGGACGAGACTACGCTGGCCAAGATCATCCGGACCGTGCAAGAAGCACAGGGAAGCCGCGCGCCGACGCAGCGATTCGTAGACAACTTCGCCCGGGTCTACACGCCGATCGTCTGCGTCGTCGCCGTGCTGGTCGCGGTGGTGCCTTGGTTGGCGTTCAACCAGCCGTTCTACCCGTGGCTCTACAAGGCGCTGGTGCTGCTGGTGATCGCGTGCCCGTGCGCCCTGGTGATCTCGACGCCAGTGACGGTGGTGAGCGGCCTGACGGCGGCGGCCCGGCGGGGGATTCTCATCAAGGGCGGCGTGTATCTGGAGAACGGCCGCAAGCTCAAAGTTGTCGCGCTCGACAAGACGGGGACCATCACCGAGGGCGAGCCACGTGTGACGGACGTGCAGCCCGTTGGCAGCGCGAGCGAGGACGAAGTGCTGCGGGTCGCCGCGAATCTGGATGCGCTCTCGCAGCACCCGGTGGCGATTGCGGTTGTCGCCGCATGGAGCGGCGAGCGGGCGAGCGTCGAGGGGTTCAAGTCGCTCACGGGCCGGGGGGTTGAGGGGATGATCGCGGGCGAGATGTACTTCGTCGGCAACCACCGGCTCGCGGAAGAGCGGAGGGTCTGCTCGCCCGAAGTCGAGGCGGTGCTGAGCGGGTTCGAAGTGCAGGGCAAGACGGCGGTGGTGGTCGCATCCGTCTCGCGCGTGCTGGGCGTCATCGCGGTCGCCGACACGCCCCGCGAAAGCAGCGTGGAGGCGATCAAGTCGCTGCACGACATGGGCATTAAGACGCTCATGCTTTCGGGCGACAATCAGTCCACCGCTTCGGCCATCGCCAAGGCGGTTGGCATCGACGAGGCCAAGGGCGGGATGCTTCCCGAAGACAAACTCGCCGAGATCGAGCGTCTTACGAAGGGGCATGGGGATGCCATCGGCATGGTCGGCGACGGGGTGAACGATGCCCCGGCACTGGCCAAGTCCACCATTGGCTTTGCTATGGGCGCGGCGGGGACCGACACCGCACTCGAAACCGCCGACGTAGCCCTCATGCAGGATGACCTGCGCGGGCTGCCCGAGTTCATCGCGCTCTCGCGCCGCACGGGCGCGATCCTTACTCAGAACATCACGCTCGCGATTGGAATCAAGGCGGTCTTCTTCGCCCTCACCCTGGCCGGGTGGGGCACGATGTGGATGGCCGTGATCGCGGACGTGGGGGCCAGCCTCCTGGTCGTCGGGAACGGGCTGCGGTTGTTTGGGTGGCGGACGGGTCTGGCGGACACTCTTGGGTCGAACAAAGGTGGGAGCCCCGCCTAAAGTGAATCTGGCGTTCGTTTGGCCGATACACTGATGGACACCATGCGTCACCCCCTGCTCCGCATCTTGGTCGCCCTGCTCATCGGCGTGGTCACGCCGCTGTGCTGCTGCCAGGCGATGGCGTTGGCGGGGAGCATCTGCGATGGTCGCCACTCAGCGGTGTCCAATGCGGATTCGTGCTGCCACGAATGCCCGGGCGACCCGGCTCCCGATCAACAGCAGGACGCACCAACCAACGATCATCCTGGGCCGCCCGATGAGTGTCCCTCGTGCCCGTCGTGCCAGGGCACAGCGGTAGGCACGGGCGCGAAGGCCGAAGCAAGCCTTCCGGTGTTTGAGGAGCTTTCGAACGGGTTGGCGAAGATCGCGCTCGCGGTGCTCTGGAGTCTGCCGCCGCGGGAAGTTCACGATGCGCCGGCACCGCCCGGCTGGGCGGCGGACCCGCCGTTCGTAAAGGCCAACCGCGAAGCGCTGCGGTGGCACTGCGCGCTGCTCATCTAGTACATCCCTGCAACGGACGCACGCCGTCCGAACTGTCCCCGCGCGAGCGATTAAGTGTTGCACGCGCGCGAGGGTACGTCACAGGCACCCGCCGCTTTACAGGGAAGACCCATGACTCCAGCGCAGACCGATCTGCGGGCGCTCCGTCGAGCTCCGCGGCCCACAGAACAACAACAAGGCCAATCGCCAGCCACATCGCCCGGGAATACCGCGGTGATCGCGCGCCCAAAGGCGAGATGGGCCACGAGACTTCTGGTTCCGGGTGCCGTGCTGCTCGCGACCGGCGGGCTCCTCGCGTACGCCGCCCGCGATGCGATCCAGCCACGGCTGGAGGTGTATGTCGCCGCGACCATCCCGAAGGAAGGCCCTGTCGCAGTCCCGCCCGTTGACGGCGTGAACGCAACATCAGAGCTGGCGGAGGCGCCTGCCAACGCACCGTTGGGGCCGGTCGCAGTGCAGGCACCCGGGTGGATCGAGCCCGCGCCCTATGCCGTCAGTGTGCCTGCGCTCGCGGAGGGGGTGGTCAAGGAGGTTCTGGTTCTAGAGGGCGAGCGTGTCGAGGCCGGGCAGGTAATCGCTCGGCTGATCGACGACGATGCCCGACTCTTGCTCCGCGCCGCCGAGGCGACCGTCGCGGAGCGCGACACCGACGTTGCACGCGCTCACGCGTCGCTCGCGACCGTTGAGTCACAGGTCGAAGTGGAGAGAACTGCCGCCGCTGAACTGCGCGACGAGGTAACTCGCAAGCGTGAGCTGGTCCCGGTCGGCGGACTGAGCGAGGGCACGTTCCGCCGGATGGAGATCCGCTTGGGCGGGTTGGAGGCCAAGGTCGCCACAGCGGAGAAGATGGTGAGCGAGGCCCGAGCCGCCCTCGCGCAAGCGAAGGCGGCCCATGCCGCGGCCCACGTGCTGCGCGACGAGGCCGAGCTGCGGCTGGCGCGGATGGAGGTGCTTTCGCCCGTCGCGGGCGTGGTGCTCGCCAGGTTGGTCGAGCCGGGTTCGCGGATCAGCATGAGCGGCAAGGGCGGGGACGCGGGGCCAAGCGGGGCCATGATGGGAGCGGTACTCCGCGTCTACGACCCGGCGAATTTGCAGGTGCGTGTGGATGTGCCATTGGCGGACGCTGCCAAGGTGAACGTCGGCACGCGGGCCACGGTCAGCACCGAAGCATTGGCGGACCAGACGTTCAGCGGCGTGGTGTCGCGGGTCGTGCACGAGGCCAACATCCAGCGGAACACCGTGCAGTTTAAGGTCGCGATTGATGATCCCTCGCCCATTCTCAAGCCGGAAATGCTTACCCGCGTCAAACTCCACGCGCCCGCCGCCGCCGCACAGCGGCTGGGCTCGAGCGCAGGGGGCGGTGCAGGCTCTAATCACGGCGACCGCGGCAACATGACGCTGCTGGTGCCGACTGCTGCCGTTACCACAACGGGTGAGGGCAATGGCCAAGTCTGGGTGGTGGACATCAGCGGCGGCAGCTCCGTCGCAAGACGGCGGGACATCTCCACTGCACCCTCGGCCGATGAGGAGTTCGTCGTCGTGACCAGCGGGCTCCGCCTCACCGACCGCGTCATCCTCGACCCGCCTCCGTCGCCCGCCATTCAAGACGGGACGCGCCTCAAGGTGCTTGGTGAACGAACCGGCGCGACGGCGGCGCGCAGTCCGACCACCCCGTAACGCACCACTCCCGACCACACCGGCAACTGGCTCGCCGCCCGAAAGAACCGACCATGACCACCAACCACACGAACCATCGAACAAATGCCTCCGGCCCGCCACTCATTCAGTGCCGCCGGCTCACCAAGACGTACAAGAAGGGCGACAACACCATCACGCCCTTGCAGGAGCTCGACCTCGACGTTCCCGCGGGCGACTTTCTCGCCTTGATGGGACCATCGGGCAGCGGCAAGACCACGCTCCTCAACCTCATCGCCGGGATCGACCGTCCCAGCGGGGGCAACCTCATCATCGGCGGCACGGACATCTCCACGCTGTCACGGTCGAAGCTCGCCGATTGGCGGAGCGTGAACGTGGGCTACGTCTTTCAGCTCTACAACCTCGTGCCCGTGCTCACGGCCTACGAGAACGTCGAACTGCCGCTGCTGCTGCACAGCATGTCCGCCAAAGACCGCCACGAGAAGGTGCAGACCGCGCTGCAACTCGTCGGCATCGCCGATCGGCACGACCACTATCCGCGCCAACTCTCGGGCGGCCAGGAGCAGCGCGTCGCCATCGCCCGTGCGATCGTGACCGACCCTACCATCATCGTCGGCGACGAACCCACCGGCGACCTCGACCAGGAGTCGGCGCAGGCGATCATGGACCTCATGGTCCGGCTCTGCGAGGACCTGGGCAAGACACTCATCATCGTGACCCACGACGCGAAGAGTGCGGCGTACGCGAAGCGAACGCTGCACCTGGAGAAGGGCCGCCTCATTGAATCCGCCGAACTCGCCGCCCGCCGCGCACCCCTTGTCCCGCAGGAGGCCTGAGCCATGATCGCGCCCAAGTTCATCCCCGTCGTCGTCAAGCAGCTCTGGCGGCACCGCGTCCGCAGCGTGCTCACGCTCTCCGGCGTCGCCATCGCCATGTTCCTGTTCATCGCGGTGCAGACGCTGCAGGAAGGCGTGCGCCGCTCGACGCAGGCCGCCGCAGGGGACACCACGCTGGTGGTCTACCGCGAGAACCGCTTCTGCCCCGCCGCCAGCCGTCTGCCGCAGTTCTACGTGGACCGCATCGAGAAGATCCCGGGCGTGGTCAGCGCAGTGCCGGTCAAGATCGTGGTGAACAATTGCCGTGCCTCGCTGGATGTCGTCACGTTCCGGGGCGTGCCACGCGAAGAGTTAGCCGGGCCGAAGGGCTGGGCCAGCAAGTGGCAACTCATCGCCGGCTCCGTGGCCGAGTGGGAGAAGCGCTCGGACTCGGCCCTTGTGGGCGAGACGCTCGCCGCGCGACGCGGCTTCCAGGTCGGCCAGTCCTTTGATGCCTCGGGTATCACCGTCACCGTCGCGGGCATCATCCGCTCGCCCGAGGCACAAGACCAGAACGTCGCCTACGTCCATCTCGACTTCCTCCAGCAGGCCGCGGGCAAGGGCGGCGGGCTTGGCAGCGTCACGCAGTTCACCGTCCGCGTCGATGACCCGGCGAAGATGGAGCAGGTGGCCGAGGCGATCGACGCCGAGTTCCGCACTGAGGCCGACCCGACCATGACCAGCCCCGAGAAGGCCTTTGTCGCGCAGGCCGGGGCCGACATCGTGGAGATCGTGAAGTTCACGCAGTGGCTGGGCTGGGGGTGCCTGGCCGCCGTGCTCGCGCTGGTGGCCAACGCCATCGTTCTCAGCGTGCAGGACCGCATCAAGGAGCACGCGGTCTTGCAGACGCTGGGGTTCCGCTCCAGCCTCATCGCCCGGTTGATTGTCAGCGAAGGAATGCTCATCGGCGTGCTCGGGGGCGCGATCGGCACAGTCATCGCCCTGTCGGTGGTCCACTTCGGCAACTTCAGTCTCTCGCAGGAGGGACTGTCGATCGGCGTGAGCGCGTCGTGGTCAGTCTTGGTTTGGGGCCTCATCATCTCGGCGGGCGTGGGCATCGTGGCGGGCCTGGTGCCCGCGTGGCGAGCCGGACGGCGTGAGATCGCGTCCTGCTTCCGGGCAGTGTGAGAAAGGACTTCATGAGACTTCTTCCCTTTGCCTATGCCGTCCGCAACCTGGGGCGCTCGCCCTCGCGGCTGTTCCTCTCCGTCGCCGGGGCTGCGATGGTCGTCCTGCTCATCCTGGTCGCGGGCGGGTTTGTCAACGGCATGAGCCGCGCGCTGCGGGCAACCGGCGGCGAGCACAACGTCATCCTCATGGGCGCGGGGAGCGAGGAGAGCGTCGAGCGCTCCGAGATCGAGGCGGGCGTGCCCGGGGTGCTCGCGGCGAGCGTCGCGGGCGTGCGGACCCGCGCGGGTGTGGCGTATGTCTCGCCCGAGGTGCATGTGATGCTGCCTGTCCGAGTGGGTGCCGCGGCGAGCACCACGACCCAATCAAGCGGCGAGCAGTCTGCTGCCGCTCGGGGCTCGAACACATCCTCGATGCCCAGGCCGAAGGGACGACAAGTCATGATGCGTGGAGTCACCCCCGCCGCGGCCCTCGTCCACGAATCGGTATCGCTCACCGAGGGACGCTGGCCCGTATCCGGAGCCGATGAAGTCTTGGTTGGGCGGATGGCGGCGACTGTGCTTGGGGTTGCCGAGATCGACGTGCAGGTCGGCAAAGCAGTGATGATCGACGGCAGACCGTGGGAAGTCGTCGGGCGCTTCAGCGCGCCGGGGACGGTCGTCGAGGCGGAGGTGTGGCTGCCGCTGGCGGATCTCATGACGGCCACCAAGCGAGAGACCATCTCATGCGTCGTCCTCACGCTCGACCCCTACAACGAGGAGACGGGCGAGGGTGCGGATTTCGGGGACATCGCGGCCTTCACCAAAACGCGGCCCGACCTCGAACTCGTGCCCATGACCGAGCGCGAGTACTACGGCAAACTCGCCAACTTCTTCGGCCCGATCAAAATCGTCGCTTGGGTGACGGCGGGGCTGATCGCCGTGGGCGGGCTCTTTGGCGGGCTGAACACGATGTACGCCGCATTCGCTTCGCGTATCCGCGAGCTGGGCACGCTGCAATCCATCGGCTACCGACGGCTGGCGATCGTCTGGTCGATGATCCAGGAATCGACTCTGGCGACGGCGGCCGGCGGGCTGATCGCGTGCGCGGTGGGTGTGTTCATGCTCGACGGGCTGGCGGTGCGGTTCTCAATGGGGGCATTTGGGCTGATGATCGATGAGACGGTGATCGGGCTGGGGCTGCTGACGGGCCTGGCCCTGGGCGTCGTGGGTGCGTTGCCCCCGGCGATCCGTTGCCTGAAGCCGACGATTCCCGTCGCGCTCAAGGCGGTGTGATGGCAAGCGAGATGCCCGCGCGGCGCGTGTCGCGAGGCGAGTAGAGTGCAACAGTGTGTTCAAGGAGCTTTGATATGAAGACGGCGAAGATGAACGTGACGGGTGTTGTGCGGGCGATGTCGCTCGCGGCCATGCTGCTGGGCGGCGCGGCGGGGCTGGGTGTGTTCACGCCTGCGGCGGCGATGGCGCAGGTCAAGAGCGTCGCGGACGTGAAGACGATGCTCAAGCCCGAACTTCCTGCCAACGCGCTGGAGATCACCGCCGCGATGAAGTCCGCAAAGGTCGGTGAGACGATCACGGTCCGCGGCAACGTGGCGATGTCCAAGGACGCGTTTGTTGAGAACCGCTCGATGTTCACGCTGGTGGACGAGTCCACCCGCAAGGGCTGCTGCCCACCCTCGGACACACTCCCCGACACCGCGTGCGATATTCCAGCCGAAGGGCGGGCGACGGTGCAGATTGTGGATGCCAACGGCAGGCCCCTACGCGCCGGGCTCAACGGCCAGCACGGACTTAAGCCGGGTGCCGAGGTGTTCCTGACCGCCAAGGTCGAGACCGCCAACGGGAACGACGCGCTGGTGCTCACGGCGGTCTCGATGCATGTGCCCAAGGCCCCGCTGCCGAGCGGTTTCTTCGTCGAGAAGCTGCCGGAGACCGCCAAGGATGTGTCGGAGGCCCGCAAGGCCGGGACCCTCAAGGTCGGTGACGAGGTCGTGCTCCGTGGGCGCGTCGGCGGCAGCAAGGAGCCGTTTGTCGTTGGCCGCGCGGTCTTCACGCTTATGGGCCGGGACCTCAAGGCGTGCAACGAAAACCCGGACGATAAGTGCTCCAAGCCCTGGGATTACTGCTGCGAAACCAAGACCGACATCCTCGCCAACTCCGTGACGGTGCAGGTTGTGGACGCGAAGGGCCAGATCCTCCGCACCGACATGAAGGGGCGGCGCGGGTTGAAGGAGCTTTCGGAAATGGTCGTGGTGGGCAAGGTCGCATCGGCCGACGGGAAGGCGGTCGTCGTCAGTGCAACATCCATTCACACGCTGCCATGAGCGCCGTATCGCAGCGTCCAACCCTTGAGACCTGTTCGGTATGCCCCCGCCCTCCGCACCTTCGATGGAGTGGCGGGCGTAGGCCGGAGGGGTGCCGACTCCGATAGCCGTGCGTTTGTCAAAACGGGGTAGTCAGTGCCCCCTGATGAAGCGGGACGTGCGCCCTTCTCCCGCTCTAATCCTCACGCTCCACCCCCACGAGCAGCCTCTCGCAGAGTCAGGCAATATCGACAGACGGATCGATCGCCGTGACGCTTGGCGTCGGTGGTTGTCGGCGTAGGTTCCCCGTTTCAAGGCTTTGTCCTCTCCCGAACGAGAGTTCCCAACGCTGCGGGACTCGCGGCGGCATCAAGCTTCGGCCCGCGGACATCGCGTCCTGGATTGCGTCTTTACCGGGAGCGGAATCGGGCCAGACTGGACTCAGACCCGAGCAGGCGACCCCGAGAACCGGCCTTTTCGTTATGGGTGGGCAGCGGCACTTGTCATGGAACTCGCTGGGCCGCCTCCGCTGCCCCCAAGAGGGCGGCTCGAACGGCCGGGGAGAGATGGGGCCAAATCTCGGCCAAGCGGCGCAGGTCGTGGGCTGGGTTCCCGGCCTGACCGCTGGGAATACTGCTGGGGGTGGTAACGAAGCACTCGTTTCTTGAGGGTTTTTTGGGGGGTGCATTCTGGTTCCCAAGCTGAATGTCGCCGGTTCGATTCCGGTCACCCGCTTTCATGAGATCTGCGCAGCATGTCAAGGCCCGGTCCCGTTGGGACGCGGGCCTTGTTCATCGGACGCGCGGGTTCTACACGCCCGCGCGCCGGCGCGCCCTCGCGGCGCTCGCCGGGGTTCGCGCGGGCGGCCTCACCGGCCATCTCGGCGTCTTCGCTCCTCGGTTCAGTCTTGTGGAATGCGACGACGGCTGCGGCGACGAAGCCGAAAAAAAACGCCCGGCTTTGCCGGGCGCTGGTCGAGTCTGGATGGGTTGCGGGTTCGTTTACATCAGCCTGGCGATCGTTCGCTGGACATCGTCGAACTTGGCCTTGACCTCGCGGTGCTGGCCGAGCGTGCGCCGGATGGTGGTCGCTGAGCGCTCGAGCCCTGAGAGAGTCGGGTCATCCTTCAGGTACTTGGCGAGTTCGGTGATGTTGCGATGCATCGGGGCGAAGGAATCGCGCAGGTCGTCGATCTTGGCGTTGACCCGGTCGAGTTCGGTGCGGACGGCATCGTATCGATCTTCGCCTTCACGACGGAGCTGCGTGTTCGAGATCGCGGCGATGTCTGCCTTCCACGACTCGAAGAAGCTCTCCGGGCCGCGGATGTTGGAGAGACGCGAGCGGGTCGCGTCGAGCGTGCGATCCATGGCCACGACTCGATCGGAGTACTCCTTGAGGAGCGCGCTCGCGTCGCCGCTGGCGTTCTCCATCCTGCGGAGCGTGTCGACGACGGCCCTGACGCTCGCGCCCGCGTCATCGAGCGAGCCGGAGATGTCGGAGAGCCCTTCGCGCGCCGCCGGGGGCAGGTCGGGCGTCGACGCGCAGCCGAACTGCAGCGACAGGAACGGGAGGAGCGTCACCAACATGAGTGCCTTGAATGCGCGCATTGCTTTTCCTCTCAAAGGGGTGTCCATGTGCAAAGACATTGCTCATATCACCGAAGCGTTTCTCGCTTTATTGTATCGATTCTGCACCTACAAGAACGCGTTTGTTCGGTGCTCTGCAAGAAGAGAGAGTGAGTCTCAGCGTCACTATCGCGGCGCGTCGCCGTACCCAGCACTTTCCCGGGGTTACTCCAGGTCGGCGGCGTTGACCGTCGATGCGTTCAGGGGTTTCCCCGGTATTCACGGTTGCTGTATATCCCAGCGGCAGGCGCGAACGACGCGGCGGCGCTTCGCGGCGTTTCGCCAACGTACGGGTCAGGGCAACCCGGCTGCGACATCGCGCACTGATTGGTCAGCAAAGACTTGCGCCACGTGTCCTGTCGATAGCACGGACGGTTTCGGCCGCGGAATCACCAGCCACTGTGCTCCGGTCGTCGAGAACCCCCGGATCGCACGACGCGGGTTGTCGTTTCTGAGTTGCACCCGGCGGGTGCGGCGTCCCGATCACTCAGGATCCTTGACTTCAACGCTGATGACATGGATCACCGACTGTCCGACGTTCTCGAGCGTGTGTGGACCGAGCGCTGACGACCAGAGAGCGCTTCCCGGCGCTGCTTGCTCGGACAACTCGCGCGAATCGAGCGTCACCACCCCCGATGCATCCCGTCGCACGAAGTCTCCGCTGGAGAGGATGTAGTACGCGGCCGGCCAGCGATGCGTGTGGAGCGGCACGACCTCGCCCGGGTTGATGATCGTGTCGAGTACGCGCACCCGATCGTTCTCGAGCAGCAGGCGATGGTGCCGCGGCGCCGCGACAACCGCGTCCAGATGCTGGGGCCATTGATGATTCGAGCTGCGCGGGGCGCTGCACGCGCCGAGCCCGCAGCATGCGACGAGAAGCATGGCGGACGCCGCGCTGCCGGGGCTCCTGGTCATCGTGTTCATCCGTTCAAGGTATCCGAAGGCGTCGTCCTCCGAGCGTGTTCACAGAGCTGTGTTGGAACGACGACGCACACTGATCACGGGAATGGCAGAGGCCCCGCCGCGGGACGGACCGAGTTCCCGGGGCGAGGGCGCCGTGGAGTCTGAGCCGAGGCCCGCGGCATGCTCGCAGGTATGTAGAAACTGGGTTCGACGGAGGATCGCCTTGACCCTTCCGGGCGTACTGGTAGTCTGGAGTATGCTCGGGCACGGTCGCCCGGCGGTTGTCGGCGGTTTTTTCCTGCGGCTCAGGGTCGAACGACGAGGGACGGGTCCCTCCGGCCTGTGGGCGAGGGGGCTTGCGTATGTCTGGCTTCGAACTGGCAATCTTCGATCCGAACGGGTCCCTCTCCCAGCGGCTGCGTCTGGGGGCGAAGGCGATCACCATCGGTCGCCACCCGGACAACGATGTCCCCATCAAGGACGAGCTGGCCAGCCGCTTCCACTGCACGGTCGAGCCGGACGGGAAGGGCGGGTACCGGGCCCGGGATCTGGGATCGCGGAACGGGACGCGCGTGAACGACCAGCCGGCTGAGGACCGGACCCTGAAGCAGGGCGACCGGATCCAGATCGGCCGGCACGTCTTCGTGATGGAGTCGGCTGGCGGGCTGGACTCCTCGTCGATGGACGAGACGCACACCCCGGCGTTGCGAGAGTCGGCGCGAGAGGCCGTGCGCCCGGCGAAGGCGGCGCGCGAGCGGGAGCGTGCCGCGTCGGAGGGCGTGGTCGCGACCGAGACGGAGTCCGGTTCGGGCGACGACGTGCTGCTGCGCCCGGGGATGCTGCCGGCGTGGGCGAAGGACCTGGTGAAGCTGATCGAGACGCTGACCGGGAACACCAACGCGATGGAGCGCGTGGCGATCATCGACGCGCGGGGCAAGGGCTCGGACGCCCTGAAGACCGAGACGGGCGGGTCTCTGGCGGTTCGCCTGATCCTGCAGGCGGTGAGCAAGTCGCGCGCGACGGACGTGCACATCGAGCCCAAGGGCGACAGCTCTTCGGTGCGTTTCCGTGTGGACGGGCAGATGGTGAACATCGCGGCGCTGCCTCCCCAGATCGGCGAGCTGGCGACGGGCGTGGTGAAGGCGGCGTGCCACATGAAGACCGCGGGTCGGGACGCGGTGCACGACGGCCACTTCGCGGCGCGTTTCCCGGATCGCCGCGTGGATTACCGCGCGAGTCTGACGCCGAGCGTGCACGGGCAGAAACTCGTGCTGCGCGTGCTGGACACGCGCGACACGCCGCGGTCGCTGGATGATCTGGGCATCCCGCCCTACATGCTGGAGCGTGTGAAGCGTGTGTGCCGTCAGGATTCGGGGCTGCTGCTGGCGTGCGGCCCGACGGGTTCGGGCAAGACGACGACGCTGTACAACGCGTTGCGCGAGATCGACCGCGACCGTCGGAACGTGATCACGATCGAAGACCCGGTGGAGTACCAGCTCGACAAGGTGACGCAGATCCCGCTGGACATGGGCAAGGGCGCGACGTTCGGGTCGATCCTGAGGAGCGTGCTGCGCCAGGACCCGGACGTGATCCTGGTGGGCGAGATCCGCGACGAAGAGACGGCGCGCGTGGCGATGCAGGCGTCGATGACGGGCCACGTGGTGTTCAGCACGGTGCACAGCAAGGACACGATCGGCGCGGTGTTCCGTCTTATCGACCTCGGGCTGGAGCCCTATCTGGTGGCGAACGCGCTGGATCTGGTCGTGGCGCAGCGTCTGGTGCGCGTGCTGTGCGACCACTGCAAGCGTCCGGTGCGCGTGACGCCCGGGCAGTCGACGCGCATCGGCAAGTACCTCGAGGGCAAGAACGAGATCTTCAGCGCGACGGGGTGCGCGAAGTGCCTGCGGACGGGGTACCGCGGGCGGCGCGCGATCTTCGAGGTGCTGGAGGTCAGCGACGAGCTGCGCGACATCATCCTGACCAAGCCGACGATCGCGGACATCAAGCGGATCATTGAGCAGGGGCACTTCACGACGCTGACGCAGTCGGGCTGGGTGCTGGTGGCGCGGGGGGCGACGACGCTGGAAGAGGTCGATCGCGTGTCGGCGGCGTCGTGACCGGACCCGCCCATAACCCGAATCTGACGCGCGATCTTCGCAATCTCGGAATTTCCCCGGGAATTCGCTTGGCGAGTCTTGGCGCATGATTTAGATTGGAGAGGGCGGCGACCGAGCCGCCCGAGCGGAGGTCTCGATTTTCTGTCTGCGCGGAGTGTGCGTCCGTGCCCCAAGGCGCCGGCTCTCCGCCTCAAAGCAAGGAACGGCAAAGCAATGAATCAGTGCGTGAATACCGCCCCCGGTGGGCGTCGTGTCGTGATTCTGGCGATTCTCGCCGCGTGCGGCTCGGTCGGCGTGGCTCAGGCGGCCGGGCTCGCCGGGGCCGGCGCCGTCACCGGGAGCGCGCCGGTGGCGGTCGCGGATGTCGCCAACGTGGGCGACTGGGTGCTGCTTCGCAAGAACGCGCTCATGATGAACGCCGCGGCGCACACGATCTTCTGTTACACGCCGGACGTGACGGAGGAGCAGCTCAACGACATCATCGAGATGACGGGCCTGCTGCCCCCGACGCAGCAGGGCTTCGCGATCCCCCAGTTCTTCACCGACAACACGGTGTGGGTCGGCGAGGGCGTGACGGGCCCGGCGCGTCAGGCCGTTCCTGCGAACCTGACGTACTCGTTCCCTGCCGACGGGACGACATGGGGGCTTTCGTCGGTCGGCTTCGGCACGGGCCCCAACGCGCTGAACGCGATGCTCATCAACGCGAGCACGATCGGCCAGGGCAACCCGAACCGGCTCGACTTCGGGCGCGAACTCATCCGCCAGGCGCTCGCCGGGTGGCGCGCGAACACGGGTCTGCGCTACACCGAGGTCGCTGACGACAACGTGGCGATGAACCAGACCAGCTTCCGCGTGGCGACGCGCGGCGACATCCGCATCGGCGGGTACCCCTACGGCACGACCTTCGGCGTGCTCGCGTACAACGCTTTCCCCACCGCCGCCCTCGCGGGCGTTGGCGGCGGCGACATGGCGGTCAACACCTCGTTCATCAACTCGTTCAACAACTCGGGCAGCAACTGGCGCTTCTTCCGCAACACGATGGCGCACGAGCACGGCCACGGGCTGGGCGCCATCCACAGCGTGCCCTGCAACAGCACGAAGCTGATGGAGCCGTCGATCTTCACCGGCTCTGACCAGCAGCTCATCGACGACATCCGCTTCGGGCAGCGCAACTACGGCGACCGCTTCGCCGGCAACATCAACGCCGCCAACGCGCGCAACTTCGGCAACCTCACCTCGCCCGCGCTGCGTTCGGTCATCGAGCGCCGCCTGTCGACCAACAGCTTCAACATCGCCAACGGCACGAACAACGACTGGTTCCGCTTCACGCTCTCGTCGGCGCAGCCGGTGACGATCACCGTGACGCCCACCGGCGGCATCTACACCAACGGCCAGCAGTCCTCGGGCTGCAGCGGCTCCACCTCGAGCGTCAACGCGAACGAGGCGGGCAACCTCGACGTCGAGCTGCGCGACTCGACGGGGAACACGATCCTGTTCCAGGCGAACTCGCAGCCGGCCGGCCAGTCCGAGGTCATCACGATCCCCTCGCTGCCTGCCGGTGAGTACACGGTTCGCGTGGTGGACGTCGGGCCCAACCTGCTCGTCAACCAGGTCGTGCAGCTGTACGACATGACGATCCGCGTCGCCAGCTCGCTGGCGCCCCCCTTCCCCATCGCCGGCATCAACAAGCGCTGCGAGGCCAACAAGCCCTGCTTCTTCATCGGCAACGTCAACTCGCGCGCGAACGAGGTCGGCGCGACGCTGTTCACCACCGGCTACGACTGGGACGTCGACGGCGACGGGATCTATGACCTGCTCGCGACCGCGTCGACGAACTTCACCTATGTGTCCAACGGCACCTACCCCCTCACGATGCGCCTGACCGACTCGAACGGGCAGTCGGCGACCGACACGATCAACGTCGTGGTCTTCGGCGCCACCACCACCCTCGACGGCGTGACGCCCGGCAGCGGCAGCCAGGGCATGGTCGTCCCGATCACGATCACGGGCACGAACCTCAAGAACGTCGTCAGCCCCAGCGAGTTCACCGTGTCGGGCACGGGCGTCACCGTGTCGGGCGCGCCGATCCCCAACCCGCGCGGGACCTCGGTCACGGGCCTGTCGCTCACCATCGCCCCGGGCGCCCCTGTCGGGCTCCGCACGATCAGCGTCGCGAACTTCGACGGGTCGGCGAGTCTCGTCGGGGCGTTCGAGATCATCGCCGGGATGACCCCCTGCGACGGCGACACCAACGGCGACGGCGTCATCAACTTCACCGACCTCAACACCGTCCTGTCTCAGTTCGGCCAGTCGGGCATGGGCCTCGCGGGCGACCTCAACGGCGACGGCGTGGTCAACTTCTCCGACCTCAACGAGGTCCTCTCCAACTTCGGCGTCGACTGCAACTGAGCCGGCGGATCCAACGCTGAAAAGCACAAACGCCCGGCCTCGAAAGGGGCCGGGCGTTGTTGTTTGTCGGTCAGACGCGTTCGCGTCGGGAGATCAGAGCGTCGCGGAGGTGTAGGGCAGGAGGCCGACGTAGCGGGCGCGCTTGATGGCCTGAGAGATCATGCGCTGCTCGGCGGCGGACGCGCCGATGCGCTTGCGCGCCAGGATCTTGCCGTTGGGGGACATCAGGCGGCGGAGCTCGTCGACGTCCTTGTAGTCGACGTAGAACTTGCCCTTGCCGGACTTGCGGACGATCTTGTTGGACGAGGGGCCGCCGAAGCGGGAGAAACGGCTCATGCTGGTGTCTCCGTCGTGGACATTGGGCCCGCCGAGCGAGACAAGCCGGCGGGCGACAGGGGCCGGAGCATAGGCCCGGACCGGGGCGGTTGTCTCGTTCGAAGGGGCCCCGGGGGGGTGGTCGGGGGCGAGCAGGGGTTGCTCAGCGGGCCCGAGCGACGACGGAATCGGCCATCGCGACCAGCAGGGTGGCCGCCGGACCGAACGCGGAGCCCTCGAGGAGGGTCTTGGCCTCGTCGACGAGTCGCTGGGCGGTCTGGCGGGCGTACTCGATGGACCCGGTGGCGTGGAGGGCTGCCAGCAGGTCGGCCTCGCGGCCCTGGTCGTGGTCGCCCCGGGCGGCGAAGCGGAGGTTGGCGAGGGCCCGCTCGCGCGTGGGCGCGTCGGCGACGGTCAGGTGGTGGATGAGGGGCAGGGTGAGCTTGCCCTTCTCGAGGTCCTTGCCGACGGACTTGCCCACGACATCCTCGCGCCCGGTGAGGTCGAGGAGGTCGTCCTGGATCTGGAACGCGACGCCCAGCTTGATGCCGAAGTCGCGCATCCGGCGACGGGTGCGCGCCGAGGCGCCGGCGAACTTCGCGCCCAGCTCGGTCGCCACGCCGATCAGCTCCGCGGTCTTGCGCTCGACGATCTCGTAATAGGTCTTCTCGTCGAGGGCGAAGTCGTCGCGGTGGTAGAGCTGGAGGAGCTCGCCCTCGCAGAGGCGCGTGGTGACGGCGCCGATCAGCAGCGAGCTGGTCTGCGAGTCGAGCTGGCTGCAGAGGTGGAAGGCGTTGGAGATGAGGTAATCCCCGAGGATCACCGCGGCCTCGTTGCCTCGCAGGTTGTTGACCGTGGGCCCGCCGCGACGGGTGGCCGCTTCGTCGAGTACGTCGTCGTGCACGAGCGTGGCGACATGGATCATCTCGACGACGGCGGCGATGGTGATGTGCTCGTCGCTCACGCGCCCCGGGAGTGGGACCTCGCCGACCGGGAGGGAGGCGTCGTCGTCGGGGCGACAGGCCAGGCCCGAGAGGATGACCATCGTGGGACGGAGCATCTTGCCCCGGTACCGCTCGACGTGGCGGCAGAGTGTCTGGACGGGCTCGAGGCGCGAGGAGATCTGCTTCGCGAAGAGGTCTTCGACGCGCGAGAGGGCGTCCTGGACGAGCGCGGCAACAGTGGCGTGCTCGGGGCGGAGCAAGTGATGGAAGGCGTCGAAAGGGCTGGTGGAGACGGTCATCAGGGGTTTCGTGCCGCGACCGGGGCATCATAGCCCGGAGCCGGGCGAACGATGCCGGAACGAAAGCGCCCTCCGGATGGGGAGGGCGCTGGGGGCTGGTCGAGAGCGCGGTCGGCGCCGGTCAGCCGGAGGTCCCGAAGGCGGCGAGCACGGCGTTGAGATCGCCGAAGTCCACGGTTCCGGACGCGTCGAAATCGGTCCTCCACGAGGACGCGGGGCCCCCGAAGTCGATCAGGATGTTGTTGAGGTCGGTGAAGTCGACGACGCCGTCGTCGTTGGTGTCGCCCGCGAGGAGCGAGTCGGCGACCGGCGCCCAGTATCCGAAGGAGGGTGCGTAGACCGCGAAGTCGCTGAGCGTGTCGGGGTAGCGGACATCGCGCGTGATGCCGGCGTTGGCGAGGGTCGCGCGGAGGACGACGACCACGGGCTGGGCGCTCGGGACCGGCTCGCTGGAGCGGAGGCGCAGGCCGAACTCGCCTTCGCGGTAGACCTTCTGGACTGACCACCCGGCGGGGGCGGCGAGCATAGAGGCAGAGACGACGCGCGAGGCGGGGATGAAGAGATCGACGGGGACCTGCGGCACGAACTTGGGATCGTTGACGAAATCCTGGAACGAGAGCTCGAGGTCCATAAACTCGTCGTGCTGGTCGTTGATCTCGCGCATCGTCATCGAGATGCTGTAGTTCGGAATGAGCAGCACAGACAGCGGACTCGTTGCGCCGCCGAGCCCGCAGAAGCAGGTGATGCCTTCGATGGTGTTGAAGAAGTAACTGAACACGTTGCCCTGCGCGGGAATGGTCAGGCGCCCGATCGAGCGGGCGCCGTTGAGCGCCGGGGGCTCGACGGGAACAGCGATCGACATGAACCCGTTGATGCTCGTCGCGGTCCAGTTGAAGGACCCGACGAGCAGCGTGTTAGAGGGATTGACGGTGGGGAGTCGCAGCGCGCTGTCGTAGCGAGAGAGCGGATTGTCGTCGTAGCCGCTGACTGGCAGCGGGAATGGCGACGCACTGCCGCCGGGCGATTGGTAGGTCGGCACATTCGCGATATTGAACTGCAGTCCGGTGACCGAGCAGTTAGCGCCGGAGATAAAGAACTCGACGGTACGCCATTCGGCCGGATCGAAGCCGGCGCCCTGGGGCACGCGGAAGGTGTTGTCGATCGAGACCCAGGTGGGAATCAGATACAAGTCCGGATCGCCGGCGAGTGTGGCGGGCGCCGCGAGCGAGCCCAGACCCACCGCGATAGCGGGGAGTGACAGTGGTTTCCTCATGGTGCTACCTCCGGAGCGAACCGCACTTTGCTGAGTGTGTACTGGTCAGTCCGAGGACCCGAACGCGGAGAGCACCGCGTTGAGGTCGGCGAAATCGACGGTTCCTGACGCGTCGAAGTCGGTGCGCCACGAGGACGGGGCGGCGCCGAAATCGGAGAGGATGTTGTTGAGGTCGGCGAAGTCGACGACGCCGTCGTCGTTGGTGTCGCCCGCGAGGAGCGCCGAGGCGACGGGGGCCCAGTATCCGAAGGGGCGGAAGTCAGACTCGCCCAGGCCGCTGGTGTAGCGGAGGTCGCGCTGCGACGACCCGCTGGTGAAGGCGAGTGAGAATGAACCGATGGCGTCGTCGTCGATGGTGAAGGTGGACTCGGCGAGGACGCCGAAGACGCCGTTGAGATAGACCTTTCGCGCGGTCCACGGGCCGGTGACGGCGTCGATGGACTGCACGCGCGACGCCGGGAAGAAGACGCGGAGCCTGCCGTCGCCGTCGAAGCCGAGGGGCCCGCCCTCCCAGAGCCAGTTCACGTCGAGGGTCAGCGCGGAGTCGGCGTGATCGCCGGTCTCGCGGACGACGACCGAGCCGGGCGGGAGCGAGAGCGAGGTCTCAAGGGAGTAGATGGTCTGCGAGTTGTCCTGTCGGCGCACCGTCGCGTTGCCCTGGGTGACGACATCGATGCGGCTGAGCGTGCCCGGCGCAACGGTGAACTGCGCGACGCGCACCTGGCTCTGCGTGAGGAGCGGGTACGAGGACGCGGGCGCGAGGCCGAACCAGCTGCCGTTGAACACCGTGGGCGTCCAGAAGAGGCCGACCGGGGTGATCTGCGCCGGGGTCAGGCCCGGGATGTCGATGAACGAGTCGAAGCGCGCGCTCGGGACGGCGGCGTACACCGTCTCGTCCTGGGGGAACATCGAGTCGTTCGTGGGGTGCTGGTAGAACTGCGCGTTCAGGTCGAGGTGGACGCCGACCAGGCGCAGCCCGGGCTCCTCGCTGGTGAACCAGACCTCGTAAGTTTCCCACTGCGCGGGGTTGAAGGCCGGATCGTTCGCCGGCACCAGGTAGCCGTTGTCGATGCGAACGAGGGTCACGCGGACCTGCGACAACGCGGCGCTCGTGCACGCGGCGAGGGCGAGGGCGGCGAGGAACGGCTTGGTCGATATGCGCATGCGGAACCTCCGGCTGGTGGACGGGACAGTCCAGAATCCAGAATACCCGGTCCCGGCGGCGACGCAAGGGATTTTTGAGCGATTCGGGCCGGATTAACGCTCGGCGACGAGGTAGCAGATCCAGGCCGGGTCGGCGTCGCCCCGCTCGGCGGGCTCGAAGTTGCCGTCGCCCTCGCCGGTGTCGTCGTCGGTGCCTTCCCAGTAGACGGTGGAGCGCGCAAAGCCGGCCTCGGCGAGGAGTTCGCGGAGCTCGGGGAGACTCCAGAGGCGCCACTTGTAGGAGAAGGCGCGGTTCATCTTGGAGCCGTCGGCGAAGTGGAAGTGGATGTGGCACTCCATCAGGTGCGTGATGGGGTCGAAGCGCGCCTGGTCCCAGACGTAGGTGAATTCGCCGCCGGGATACTCGATGGGTCGCTTCTCGCGGAGTTCTTTATGGGCGTCGGAGCCGCCGTAGCAGTCGAGAAAGAACATGCCGCCGGGGGCGAGGGAGTCGCGGACCTTTTTGAAATAGCCCCGGAGCGCGTCGCGGGTGGTGAAGAGCCAGTAGGAGAAGTTCATGGCGAGGACGGCGTCGACTGGCTCTGTCTTGACGCTGAGGACATCGGCGTGGATGAGCTCGACGCGTTCGCGCTGGGCTGGCTTGAGTTTGCCGACCTTGTTGGCGAGTCCCCACTCGAGGACGCTCTGGTCGAGGTCGACGCCGATGGCGCGGTTGGTGGGGCGCCGGCGGACCCATTCGCAGGAGGTGTTGGCGGTGCCGCAGAAGTCCTCGCGGATGAGCTTGGCGCGTCGGCCGCGGAGGTCCTTGAAGGTGTCGTCGACGAAGTCGATCTCTGCCTCGACGCACTGGACGGCGTGCTCGTAGAGGACATGGCGGTCTGCTGAGGCGGCCATGGGTGGCTTGCTGACGACGAGGGCGGCCCGATCGGCCTTGGCTCGCTTCACGGGCTTCTTGAGGAGTCGGGATCGGGTAGGCACTGTGGCTCCGGTGGTGACGGTGACGAGGGGCGCCTCTCGGTGGAGCGCGCCGTTGCGCGTCGCGTTCGGGACGGAGGGAGCGGGTTCGATCGTCGGGGTGGTCTGGCCGCGTGACATGGGCCGATCGTAGTGTCTTTCTCCGCCCCGGGCAGCGGGGGGCGGCTGTTGATCGCGTCCCCCGAACCGCGGGGCGTCCCACGCGTTCAATACGAGAGACCCGGACCCCCGACTCGCGAGAGAGAGACCCATCGGCATGAAAGTCGTGCTCAAAGCGTTGGCCGCCGTGGCGCTGCTCGTGGTGATCGGCGTGGGCGCCGCGGTGTTCCTGCTGGTGAGGGGCGGGTCGGGGCTGGACAACTGGATCGCGCAGCAGGTGGTGACGATCTCGAACTACTACCTCGTGCCGCGGATCGAGTTCCGACGGTTCGAGTTCCGTGCGCCGGGCACGCTGATCCTGCATCAGGCGACGCTGACGGCGCCCGACGGGACGCGCGTGGTGGACGCGCCGACGATCCAGATCGATCTGGCGCGCACGCCCCGGATGGGCCAGCCCCTCGAGATCACGACCATCACGCTGATCGATCCGGAACTGAATCTGGTGCAGGACGAGTCGGGCGGGTTCAAGGGCCTGGTTCCGTTCGTGCGACAGCAGCGGATTCAGGAGCAGGACAGCGCGCCGAGCGAGGTGAAACTGAGCAATGTGCTCCGGCTGCGCGAGCTTCGTCTGCAGAACGGGAGCGTGCTGTTCACGCCCGCGAGCGATGACCCGCCGATGGAGCTGCGCGGGCTGTCGATGGACCTGGACATCGAGCCGGCGAACGAGGAGGGCGAGACCGGAGCGTGGTACGCCATCGCGCTGCAGGCGAACCGCGCCCCGGTGTTCAACCTCGCGCTCGACGGGCGATTCGACCTGGACAACTTCGTCGCGGATTTCCGCCGGCTGACCTTCGAGACGCGTCTGGACGACGAGAGTTATCCGACGCTGGCGCCGCAGCTCCAGACCTTCCTTCGGAGGTACGACGCGCGCGGCGACCTGAAGATCACCGCGTCGGGGCTCGTGCCGATCCGGGACTTCGCCTCGTCGCGCCTCAACGGGCGCATGGACCTCGAGAAGTTCAACATCGCCTTTGGCGAATACACCTTCCCCATCAGCAGCGCGCAGCTGGGCGCGCGCCTGGCCGACGGGGTCGGCGAGCTGCCCATCGTCGTCGTGAACACACTGGGCGGGCGCATCACGGTCGAGAACGCGTGGATGGACTTCGCGAACGAGTCGCGCCCCGGGAAGGCGGAGTGGCGAGTCGAGAAGATCGACATCCAGCAGGCGCTGCGCGCGCGACCCACGGAGGGGAGGCCGCCGCGGGTGGCGGGGATCCTGGAAAGCCACGGCAGCATCAGCGCCAGCACCGTCGCGATGCGCGAGACGCTGCACGGCTCGGGCGTGGTCTCGATCCGCGACGGGCGGCTGGTGTCCATCCCGCTGATCACGGGCATCATGAGCACCTTCGGCGTGCTCGACCGCATCACCGGCCGGTCGGACTTCACCGATCAGGCGGCGATGGAGTTCGACGTCCGACCCGAGCACATCTTCGTGACCAACCTGGACGTGGTCACGCAGGTCGCGACGGTGCGAGGCCGGCGCAACAACGTGGGCACCATCGGCTATGACGGCGCGCTCGACCTCACGGTCAACGCGGGCCCCCTCGAACGCATCCAGGGCATGCTCGGGGGCGTCGGGCGGGCGCTGGGCGCGATCACGGATCAAATCGCGTCGTATCGCGTGCGCGGGACAATCGGCAACCCGCGCGTGACCGTGCAGCCATTGCGGATCAGCGGGGGCAACTGACGGCTCGTCAGAGCGACCCGGCGTAGGACAGGTCGAGCCCAGCCGCGTCGCGCGCCGTGAGCTGGTGCAGGCGCTTCGCGATCTGACGCAGGTGCAGCGCGTCGTGCGCCGCCCAGCACGAGAGCAGCTGCCCGGCGCTGATCGGGCCGAGTTTCGGGTGATGGTGCGCGCGCGCCCAGAGCGACTCGTCCTCGCGAGGCAACGCACGCAGGAGCACCATCGAGTTCGCACGCTCGCGCGCGAAGTCGTCGAGGATCGAGCCGAGCGTCACATCTGTCCCCCACCGCTCGGCGACGGCGGCTTCTGGGTCGATCGGCGCCCAGGCGCCGTCCGGGTCGGCGAGGGTCGAGAGCAGGCGGGGTCGGAAGTCCTGGCGCTCTTCGAGGAGCAGGTGCAGGGCGATCTGGGCGATCGACCAGGCCGGGCCCCCCGGTGGCGACCATCGCGCGTCGTCCTCGGTGACGATCGCGCACGCCGCACGGAGCGCGGGCGGGAACGCCGCGAGACGATCGAACACACGTTCCGGATGGTTCGGCGGTGTCACGGGCGCCTCTCCGAGGTGTTCATGGTGGCGGCGGGCGTCGGCGCGTTTCAGTGCCCGCCCTCGCGCATGCGATCGAGGGCGCTGGGGAAGGGGTAGCTGGGGAAGACGCCGACCTGGCCGGCGCGCCAGAGGTCGTGCGGCGGGTAGACATCGCCGCGGAAGCCGGCCTTGAACATGGTGGCGAGGACGGCCTCGAGGGTGGGCTCGTGGCCTGTGGACGGATCGATGAGCCGGTTGCTGCGTGCGCCGAGGAAGGAGACGGACGCGACAGGGTGCCTGGCGCGCCGGCCCTCGAGCATCTGGGCGACCTGCTTGAAGCCGCGGGAGAGGTCCTTGAGGGTGAAGTGGTCGCGTGAGAGGGGGCGGAGCATCGCGAAGACCTCAACGGTGTCGAGGTCGTACTTGAGGACGTAGGGCTCACGGTCGCCCGGGGCGGTGGTGTCGCCGGCGCCGCCACGCTCGAGAATGGACTCGGCGAAGGTGCGGGCGTGGTTGGTAACGGTCTTTGCGGACCACTGGGAGGCGGGGAGGAGCTCGACGATCTGGGCGATGATGCCCTTGGCGTTGTCGCGAGCGTTGACGCCGCAGACGACGGTTCGGTAGCGACCCGCGAGTATGTCGGGGAGCATGGGGTGTCCCCACATGATGCGGATGCGCTGCTCAGAGCGTTGGTTGTCGGAGGGGAGGAGGGTGACGCGATCGGCGTCGAGGGAAGCCATGAGGCGGTCGCCGTCGCCCTGGTAGATGGTTGGGGCTCGGTGGTCGTTCATGTGCTCCTCCAGATCTGGTGGTTGGTGAGGAGAGGAGTATAGCAAAAATGAAAAGAGCCCTGCCAGGGTTTACCTGGACAGGGCTCAAGAAATCGGCGACGACCTACTTTCCCGCAAAGCAGTATCATCGGCGGCCTGGGCTTAACTGCTGTGTTCGGGATGGGAACAGGTGTTTCACCAGACCTATGGTCACCGACAAACCGGAGCGGCCGCGTTTCCGCGGAAGCCCGGCAATGGGTTGCCGGAAGCACGCAAGTGGCGCTCGTTTGACGAGGCCTTGTGTCGAGGCAAGAAGAGGATGATGTGAATCATTCGATTCGAGTTGCTCGACGGGGAGCCGATTGGATCGGCGCCCGGTCGGAGCGATCAAGCGTTCGACCGTTAGTACCGCTCTGCTGAGGACATCTCTGCCCTTACACATGCGGCCTATCAACCTGGTAGTCTTCCAGGGGTCTTCCGGACCGAAGTCCTAGCAAGCCTTATCTCGAGGGGGGCTTCCCGCTTAGATGCTTTCAGCGGTTATCCCTGCCCCACTTAGCTACCCTGCGGTGGCACAAGCGTGCCAACAGGAGCACCAGGGGTGGGTCCCTCCCAATCCTCTCGTACTAGGGAGAACTCCTCTCAAGCTTGCAACGCCCACGGCAGATAGGGACCGACCTGGCTCACGCCGGTCTGAACCCAGCTCGCGTTCCGCTTTAATCGGCGAACAGCCGAACCCTTGGGACCGCCTTCAGCCCCAGGATGCGAAGAGCCGACATCGAGGTGCCAAACCGCGCCGCCGCTATGGACGCTCGGGCGCGATCAGCCTGTTATCCCCGGGGTACCTTTTATCCGATGAGCTACGACCCTTCCACACGGGATCGCAGGATCACTAGAACCCACTTTCGTGACTGCTTGTGCCGTCGCACTCGCAGTAAAGCTGGCTTGTGCTCTTGCACTCGACACGCGGTTTCCATCCGCGTTGAGCCAACCTTTGCACTCCTCCGTTACTTTTTTGGAGGAGACCGCCCCAGTCAAACTGCCCAGCACCAACGGTCCCCAGCCCGGTTTCACGGGAGTCTGGGTTAGGCCACAACTCGGAACAGGGTGGTATTTCACCGATGGCTCCTCCCCGGCCGGAACCGGGGACTCAAAGCCTCCCACCTATGCTACGCAGTTCAGGATCGTGACCAATGGATGCCTACAGTAAAGGTCCACGGGGTCTTTCCGTCTTGCCGCGGGTAGGCGGCATCCTCACCGCCACTACTATTTCACCGAGTCGGAAGCGGAGACAGTGCTCCAGTGATTACGCTATTCATGCGCGTCGGAACTTACCCGACAAGGAATTTCGCTACCTTAGGACCGTCATAGTTACGGCCGCCGTTTACTGGTGCTTAGGTCGCGAGCTTCGCCGAAGCTGACCCGCTTCCGTGACATTCCAGCACCGGGCAAGCGTCACTCTGTATACATCCACTTGCGTGTTAGCACAGAGCTGTGTTTTTGATAAACAGTTCCCAGAGCCTTTTCTCTGCGCCCTCCCATTGCTGGGTAGGGCCCCCTTATTGCGAACGTACGGGGTTAATTTGCCTAGTTCCTTCGCTTCCGTTATCTCGAGCGCCTGAGGCTATTCGCCTCGCCCACCTGTGTCAGTTGTGGTACGGGCCGTGTCTTGCCACCGTGGCTTTTCTAGGACGAGGTTCGTCTCGCGTCGGCCCGAAGGCCTCAGCATGCTGACGCTTCTGCGAAACTACCCTCGCCGCACCACGGATTGATCTCCACACGGGTACAGGAATATTCACCTGTTGTCCATCGACTACGCCTTTCGGCCTCGCCTTAGGTCCCGACTAACCCTGGGCGGATTTCCCTTCCCCAGGAACCCTTGGGCTTACGGCGAGCAGGATTCTCACCTGCTTTATCGTTACTCAAGCCGGCATATTCACTTCCTGACGCTCCACGGATCCTTCCGGAACCGCTTCGCAGCTGACAGGAACGCTCTCCTACCACTCTTTCGAGTCCACGGCTTCGGCTCTACGCTTATTCCCGATCATTTTCGGCGCTGAAGTCCTCGTCCAGTGAGCTGTTACGCACTCTTTAAATGGTGGCTGCTTCTAAGCCAACATCCTGGATGTCACGGCACTTCAACTTCCTTCTGAACTCAGCGTAGATTGGGGGCCTTAACCGGTGGTTCGGGCTGTTTTCCCTTTTGACGACGAATATTGTCACTCGCCGTCTCACTCCCGCGCCTTGGCTGTTGGTATTCGGAGTTTGGTTGAAGTGGGTACCCTTGCGAGCCCCATCCTCATCCAGTAGCTCTACCCCCAACAGCTGCCACGCGAGGCTGCCCCTAAAGGCATTTCGGAGAGAACGAGCTATCTCCCAGTTTGATAAGACTTTCACTCCTCCCCACAGCTCATCCCATAACTTTTCAACGTTAACGGGTTCGGTCCTCCAGGCGGTGTTACCCGCCCTTCAACCTGGCCATGGGTAGATCACTTAGGTTTCGCGTCTACCCCGTGCGACTTCACGCCCTCTTCAGACTCGCTTTCGCTCCGGCTCCGGACCGTAAGTCCTTAGCCTCGCCGCACAGAGTAACTCGCCGGCTCATTATGCAAAAGGCACGCCGTCACCCCTTGCGGGGCTCCGACCGCTGTGTAAGCACACGGTTTCAGCTTCTCTTTCACTCCGCTCGTCGCGGAGGTTTTCACCATTCAGTCGCCTTACTGATTCACTATCGGTCGTCGAGGAGTACTTAGCCTTGGAGGGTGGTCCCCCCATGTTCGATCCGGGTTCCACGAGCCCGAATCTACTCGAGGGCTGGCTGGCTGTGTAAGTACAGGGCTATCACCTTCTGCGGCCTACCTTTCCAGGTAGTTCACCACACTGCCAGTTTATCCGCTTTCGCTCGCCGCTACTTACGGAGTCGCTGTTGCTTTCCTTTCCTCTGAGTACTGAGATGTTTCAGTTCCCCAGGTTCGCTTCACACCCCTATACATTCAGGGTGTGATGACCATTGCTGGCCGGGTTTCCCCATTCGGAGATCCCAAGATCGCTGCCTGATTCCGGCTCCCTTGGGCTTATCGCAGGTATCCGCGTCCTTCGTCGCCTCTCGACGCCAAGGCATCCGCCGTGTGCTCTTCGTAGCTTGATCGCACCGACCCGACGCCGATTCCTCGGACGACGACCCGCTGCGATCAACTCGAATGATTTGAACGATTTTTACGCTTCAGAACGCCGGGCCATGCCCGCTACGCTCCTTGCGTCACCATCTTCTTTTAGGTGCTCGATCACTCGGCTCGTTCCCCGCATGATCCCGGTATTCCGGCCCATGCGGCGAACGCCTTGCTTGCGTGCTTCTCGGATGCCAAAGAGCGTGGATACCGTCGACCGTCAGGTCTGGGTCTCCTGCTGCTGTCTGCTTGTCGCTTTCACCAGCCCGCTGTCCAAACGCCCTTCGGACAACGTGGCGGAAGGTTAGCGGGGCGCCCCGAGGTGTCAAGCCCGAGGCCTCCAAGATTCTCGCGGAAACTTCACACACGCCGCCAAAGGGCCTCTAAACGCCTTGAAAACAAGCGTTTAGCGCGAAACAACTCCCGCGTTAATCCCGGCGATCGCCGGGCATCCCTCCCGATGGGGCGCTCGGCTGCTGGGGACGCGCCGCAGGGGCCGCCGGTCGCGTTGCGCCGCCCGGGGGGGTCACGCCTGCCGACGGGGCTGTCGGGGTCGAGCTCTGGCCCGCCTGGGCCGACCTGCGAGCGGTCTGGAGTGCAGGGCTCTGAAGGTCGACGGCAGGGTCGCGCAGCACCAGACGGCCGTCTGGCAGGCGCAGGACGGCCAGGTACGAGGCCCGGCCCTCGGCGCCCGACGAGCGGTCGATGACGTCGAGCAGCATGGCGCCGCCCATCGCGACCTGCAGCGTCTCGGGCACCGGGCTCGCAGCGCCCAGTGCCGGGGCCTGACCCTCTTCCTGGATGATCTCGAAGAGTTGGAGGCCCTGCGGCATGGAGACGGTCGCGGCCAGGGCGTCGCCGGGGTTCAGGCGCACGCTGGCGCCGCGCCAGTGCCCATAAAACAGCCCGAAGACCTCGGCGGTGATGTCGCCGATGCGATAGCCGCCCACGGCGGCGGCTTCCTGCCCGCCTCCTGCGCGGGTCACGAAGGCCTGCGCGTCCGGGGCGACGCGGATGGGCTCGGACCAGGGCGAGGGCTCGGAGAACGCGATGGGCTGGGCGGCGATGGCGCGCTGGTCTTCCTGGATCGAGGACGCCCAGGGGAAGAGCGGGTTGGCGACGCCCACGCTGACGCGATAGCGATAGGTCTCGCCGGGCGTCGCGGTCATGTCGTGCGCGAGCAGAACGATCGCGTCGGCGCTCTCGATGTTGCGGGCCTCGGGCAGGGGCGTGGCCTGCGTGGTCTGCGGCGACGCGACGACGGGCGCGCCGCCGTAGCCCAGGTCCGCGAGGCGCTGGTTGATGGTCTGGATGTCGGCCTCGAGTCGCTGGATGCGCGTCGTGATCGACTGGCGCGCCTGCTCGTTGACGGCGGCGGACTGGCGCCCCTTCTCGATCTCGAGGTTTCGCTCGAGGTTGGTGCGCTGGTTGAGGAGGCGGCTGATCTCGTCGCTCTGGACGGCGACCGGGGTGGCGCTGGCCTTCTGGGCCGGGGGGATCCAGGCGTCGCCGGCGATGGAGGGCGGGAACGCGGGCTGGACGATCGCGGCGATGTTCTGGCGCGCGTCGCGCGTGACGGTCTGGAACTCTCCGGGGCTCATGCCCTGCGAGAGTCGCTCGAGCAGAGAGAAGGAGCCGGGCGATTCGGGCACGCGCTCGATGGGTCCGAGCGTGCCGTCGGCGTTGAGGCGCTGGCGTTCGAGTTTGAGGCCCAGGATCGCGGTGCGGTTGAGCCAGAAGGTTCGGGGCAGGGCCGCGAGCGGGCCGGGACCGTCGGGGTCGCTCTCGAGCGCGGCGCGGAAGGCGCTGGCCGGGAAGGTGGCCTGCACGCTGACGGCGCGGAGGTCGTGGGGCTGCGTCGCAGGGGCGACGGCGGCGAGGGATGGCACGGACGCGACGGTGAGCGGGTCGAGCGTGAGAAGGTACTGCGCCACGACGGGGTTGGTGGGCGCCGGCGGCAGGACGGCGGCGTAGCGCGCGTCTTCGGGTGGGGGCGTCCGATCATCGGTGCGTCCGAAGGGGCTGACCAGCGGGCCGAAGGCGGTCACGCGATCGGCCGGCGTGCGAAGCCCCTGCTCGATGCGGCGGCGCACCAGTTCGGCGGCGTCGGGGAGTTCTTCGGGGATGCCGGCGGCGGGGTTGGGGTCGTTGAGCTGGCCGGTGATCTGCTGGGCGCGTCGGACGATGCTCTCGTACGCGCGGTCCGGCTCGACGCGCTGGTTGGACTCGACCGCGACGCGGTTGCCCGAACCGACGAACTGCCACGCGACGACGCCCAGCGCGAGGAGCGCGAACGCGCCGACGACGGCCTTCTCGCCGTGCTTCTCGATGATGGAGATGCCTTTGGTCTTCACTGTGTCTCGGCCTTTGCGAGTGGATCTGGTCGGTGGTGAGAGAGTGTCACGCGAGCGGCGCGATCAGTCGTTGCGTCCGCCGCGACGCCCCTGGGGGGGCGCTCCGAAGCCGGGCGCGCCGCCCGGGCCCGCGGGGGCGCCGGCGGCGGCGGGGTCTTCGTTCTGCTGCCCCTCGGGGGGCGCGACGCCCAGGGCGGCGCGGACCGTCGGGGGCATGTACTCGCGCGTCCAGTCGCGCAGCCAGAGCGTCTCGAGCCGGACGGCGACTCGCACCACGTGCTCGGGCCCGAAATAGAAGCCCTGGTTGGCGAGGGCGCCCAGGTCGTCGACCGACGCGATGTCGAGGTCGAGGACGGTGATGAGGTTGGTACGCGCGAAGGCGTCGAGGACCTCGGTGAGGCGCGCGCTGGAGACGATCATCGTGACGCGCGCGAAGCGGATGTCGAAGAGCGCGTTGGGCTGCTCGGGGTTGAAGACGCGGCCCGAGAGCGACTCGGCGAAGTTCCGCGTGATCTCGGCGGTGTAGTCCGAAACGGGCTCCCTGCCCTGCGAGGGGTAGGGGAAGGGCTCGATCTCGAGGCGCTCGACGCGCTTGATGGGCGCGTCGGCGACGACCAGATCGGGCAGGTTGGCGTTGCGGATCGCCTCGAGGACCATCTGGTTGGTCCACGAGACCCACTGCCATTCCCAGCACAGCTCGATGGGCGGGACGGCGGCGCCGGAGAACGGCGCGACGCTCGCGAGGGCGTCGTTGGAGGCATAGAAGAGGATCGTGTTCTGCGCTGGGGCGGCGTAGGCGCGCACGCGCTCCTGCACGAGCGCCTCGCGGAACTCGGCCTCGATCTCCGGGGTGAGGGCCGACGCGTCGGCGCCCTCGCCCAGGAGGCGGCTCTCTTCGCGCAGGCGCTTCTCCTCGATCCGGCGCGCGACCTCTTCGGCGCGAGGGGGAGACCCGGCGCCCTTGTCGCGCAGCATGTCCTGGTTCCATCGCACCCACTCGCGCGCCAGGCGCGTCGACTTCTCGATGCGATCCTGCTCGCTGGCGGGGCGAGGGAACAACCCCTCGACGATGGGCTGGAACTCGTTTCGGTTGAACCGCACGATCGCCTCGCGCCCGGACGCGACCTGCTCGGCGGAGCGGCGCATGAGCTCACGCAGCGCCTCGGTCGTGGCGGCGTTGGGGGCGCGCGACGCGCTGAACCCCTGCGAGCCGGGGACCACCGGCTCGAAGGCGTAATTCACCGACAGCGCGTTGAGATCGCGCGACTGCGTGCGGATCTCGTTCTCGACGGTCGCGCGGACCTTCGCGTTCATGCCGCTGCTGATGACGAACATCACGGGGAACGCGACGACCGCGACGACCCCGAGGATGACGATGACGAGGTGCTTGCGCACCCACGCGAGTACCTTCTTCATGTCAGCGACCCTCCATGCCAGCGTGGGCGACTGCCGGCCCGGTGCGTGGGTGTGCGTCGGCGGCCTGGTCGCCCTGCTGCTCGTTGGCGGGCTCGCGCCCCGGCTCGTAGGGGATCAGTTGGAATCGGATGGTGAAGCGGCTCACCGACGCGTTGCGCGGGAACGCCGTCGTGGCGCCGGGCAGCGTGGCGATCTCGTTGATCGGCGCGTTGGGGGTGAGCAGCGGCGAGGGGCCGGTGGCGGCGCCGGTCCCGCGCCCTGCGGCGTCGGTCTGGCCGCGCTCCAGGGCAGCGGGGCTCGCGACGACCTGAGTGCTGACGATCTCGCTCGGGTTGAACTCGGCGATGCGATAGGGCACGCCCGGTCGCGAGGCGTTGGCGATGAGCCACTGCCCGATGGTGCGCGTGACAAAGGGGATGCCCTCGGCGTTGGGGGTGTCGACGACGAGGGTGACCTCGATGGGGGGCAGGCCCGAGTCGCCCCCGCCGCCGCCGGACCAGGAGCCACCGGAGCCGCCGGCGGCGCCGCGTTGCGGCGGGGCGCCGCGTCCGGGTCGTTCGCCGGGCTGCACGCCGCCGCGCCCGGGGATCGGCTGGGCGGTGGTCGCGGACGAGGGCGGCCCAGCGACGCTGGAGACGGAATCGACCTGCATGGAGCGAAGCTCGAAGACGCGCCACTGGGAGGGCGGGATGGACGAGGCGTCGCCGCGGAGGATCTCGGGCTGGGGCTGGGCGGACGCGAGCATGTCGCCCACGTCTCGCACGAGCTGGGGGAGGAACTCGCGTCCCTCGAGCAGTCGCTGGAAGTTCACGACGGTCGCGCCGATGCGCTGCGAGCGACCGACCTCTTCCCACGCGGTCTTGAGGGCCTGGCCCTCGCGCTTGGCGTTGGCGACGGCGGTCTTGGCCTGCTGGCTGGGCTGGACGATCGCGCCGCGATCGAGGATCGGGCGGACGAAGGTCGCGGCCCCGGCGATGATCGAGAGCCCTGCCGCCGCGGCGACCCAGGGGGTCTTGGACTTCCAGACCTTCTCGCGCACGACGGTTGTGGGGATGATGTTCGCGCTGATGGGGGCCTGCCCGAGCCCCTGGAGCGACAGGCCGTAAGCGGTCGTGAGCTGCATCGCGGCGGAGGCGAACTCGGCGCCCATCGGGCCCTCGACCCCGATCTTGTGGAACTGGTCGAGCCGGACGACATCCATGCCCAGACGCTGCGAGAGGAACTTGCGCAGCCCGGGGAGCTGGAAGGTCGCGCCGATGCCCAGCATGCGGCTGATGTTCGCCTCGGGGTGGAGCTGCTTGTAGTACTGGATCGAGCGCTGGATGTCCTGAAGCAGGTCCTCGAAGGCCGGCTTCATGGCCTGGAAGACCTGCTTGCGGTGCTGGCTGGACTCAAAATCGCGCTTCAGCTTCTCGGCCTTGGTGTAGTCGAGCTTGAAGGCCCGGGCGATCGCGTCGGTGAAGGCGTGCCCGCCCAGTGGGAAGGTTCGGATCCAGACGCGACCGGCGTCGGCGATGATGAGGTCCGAGGAGACCGTGCCGATGTCGAGCAGGATCGCGCCGGTGACCTTCTCGGTGAAGTTCAGGTCATACGCGATGGCGTTGTAGACCGCGACGGGCCCGACAGTCACCAGATCAGGGGAAATGCCAGCGTCGCTCAGGAGGGCGAGGCGTTCGCCGATCTTGTCGCGGGTGACGGCGAAGATGCCGACCTCGACCTCGGGGGAGTCCTCGCTCACGAAGGTCTGGTAGTCCCACTCGACCTGTTCGATGGGGAAGGGGATCTGCTGGGCGGCCTCGAACTTGATGAGGTCGGGGGCCTTTTTGGGGTCGACCGGGGGGAGCTTCGCGAACCGGGCGAAGGACTGGTGCCCGGGGATGGAGACGGCGACGCGCGCCCCGGAGAGGTCTCGCTGGCTGACGAGCTGTCCCAGGGCGACGCGGATCGCGTCGGCCTGGTCGAGGTCGGGGGTCGAGAGGACCTTTTTGTGCGGGATCACGATGAAGTCGACCAGGCGGACCTGGTCGCCGTCGCGTTCGAGCTTCAGGGCCTTCACGGCGCCTGCGCCGATCTCGATTCCCCAGCAAAGATTGGATGAGGGCATAGGGCTCCTCGGGCGCGATCAGAGAAAGGTGAACGACACACGACACGCCGCGACGCGGCGCGACGGGGCCCTGGACGGGCGCGATCGCCGCGCTCCGGCGCTGCTCGCCGGCTCGCGGGACGGGAAGGATAGCGTCGGAGACGCGTCCCGCACCGGTGGGGTACGCACGCGCTGGGGCGCTGGTTTCGAGCGGGTCGGGGGCATCGGGGGCGTCAGGGATTTCGGGGGCATCGGGGCGTTGTGGTCGGGCGACGCGGGGCGCGTTCGGATCGTCTCGCACAAGGGCGCTGCGGGCGCGTCGCCTGAGCGTCGCGGCGCGGTACACTTGGGCTTGCCCGTGTCTCCCGCCACGCGAAGGGCGTTCGCGCGCGGGAGCGCGTCTCGAGGCGGGTTCGCCTCCTGCGTTGTGCCGTTGACAAAGGACCGGTAGCGATGGATTCGATGGATCAGCAGGCCCGTCACGCCGACACTCACTCCCCCGGCGCTCGGCGCCCCGACGACGCGGAGCGCCTGATGCAGGCGGCCGTTCAGGGCTCGCCCTCGCCTGCGCCGACCGAGACGCGCACGCCGGCGACGCCGTCGCGCAGCGAGGCGCAGATGCCCGACACGATGCAGGCGGAGCTCGACAAGGCGATGCGCTCGGGCGCGTTCGCCGAAGCCGGCGCCGAAGCCAAGGCCGCCGCTGGCGGCGTGGGCGCAACCGCCCCGGGCGCCAAGCCGGCGATCCGCGGGCCTCGCGTCATCGAGGGCGGGCGCGAGCATCGCAAGGGACGCGTCGTCTCCGTCGGCCCCACCGACATCTTCGTCGAGTTCGGCCCCAAGGAGCTCGGCGTCGTCGCGCGCACGCAGTACCCCGACGAGGCCGACCTGCCCGTCGTGGGCGGCGAACTCGAGGTCGTCATCGACCGCTTCAACGCCGAAGAGCAGCTCTTCCTGTGCTCGCGCCCCGGCGCGGTGCAGAAGGCCGAGTGGGAACTCCTCCAGCCCGGCCAGGTCGTCGAGGCGCGCGTCACCGGCATGAACAAGGGCGGGCTCGAGCTCGAGGTCGCCCACCATCAGGCCTTCATGCCCGCCAGCCAGGTCGACCTGCATCGCATCGACGACCTCTCGGTCTTCGTGGGCGAGAAGCTCACCTGCGTCGTGCAGCGCATCGACCGCTCGGGCAAGGGCAACATCGTCCTTTCCCGGCGCGACATCCTCGCCGAGGAGCGCGAGCGCGAGCGCGGCAAGATCCGCGAAACGCTCAAGGAAGGCGACGTCATGCAGGGCGTCGTCAAGAAACTCATGCCGTTCGGCGCGTTCGTCGACATCGGCGGCGTCGACGGTCTCGTGCACATCTCCGACATGTCGCACGATCGCGTCAACCGCCCCGAGCAGGTCGTCAAGCCGGGCGACAGCGTCACCGTCAAGGTGCTCAAGGTCGACTGGGAGAAGGATCGCATCTCCCTGGGCATGAAGCAGACGCAGTCCGACCCGTTCTCGACCGCCGCCTCCGAGGTGAAGGAAGGCGAGATCGTGAGCGGTCGCGTCACGAAACTCCTCGACTTCGGCGCGCTCATCGAGGTCGCGCCGGGCGTCGAGGGCCTGGCGCACATCAGCGAACTGTCGTGGAAGCGGATCAACCAGGTCGGCGACGCCGTCAAGGTCGATCAGGTCGTGCAGGTCATGGTGCTGGGCGTCGACAAGGCCAAGCGCCGCGTGTCGCTGTCGATCAAGCAGACTACCGAGCGCCCGGTCACGGAGCGCGACAAGAAGATGGCCTCCACGGTGGAAGAGATCAAGAAGGAAACCCCCGCCCTGCGCCGCATGCGCGAGGAAGCCAAGAAGAAGCACGGCGCCAAGCCGCTGAAGTCGGGCCTCGGCCAGATCGGCGGCATGGGGCTGGGCGATCTGAAGCTCTGAGTCCGCTCCCCCGAGCGTTTGCAATGAACCAATGCCCGGGCCGGCGCGAGACGCTGACCCGGGCTTTCCGTTTTTGACACGCGCACAATCCCACCCGCCGCTCCCCTACCATCGCCCCCATGACCCACGACCCCGCGGCCATCCTGCGCGAGCGCCTCGTCAGCGCGATCCGTTCGGCCCTCGCCGACCTGGGCATCGACGCGCCCGAGACCATCGACCCGATCCTGACGCCCTCGCGCCAGCCGAAACTCGGGGACTTCCAGTCCAACGCGGCGATGCCCCTCGCGAAGGCGGCCGGGAAGAACCCGCGCGACCTGGCGGCGGCGATCGCGAAGCACCTCGATGTGTCGGGCGTCGCAGAGCCACTCAACGAGCAGAGCATCGCCGGCCCGGGCTTCCTCAACCTGTTCCTCTCGCGCGACGCGCTCGCGAGCGCGCTCGACGCGATGGATTCCTCCCCTCCCGCTCGCGGGAGGGGGCGGGGGGAGGGTCCGGGCGATCACGCAGAGACTTCCTCCCCTCACCCGTCTGCTGCGCAGACACCCTCTCCCCAGAGGGGAGAGGGGGCGTATCTGGGCATCGCACCCGCCGCCGATCCCAAAACCATCGTCGTCGACCTCTGCGGCGTGAACCTCGCCAAGCAGATGCATGTCGGGCATCTGCGCTCGACGATCATCGGCGACGCGATCTCGCGTCTCTTCGCGCGCCTCGGGCACACCGTCATCCGCCAGAACCACCTGGGCGACTGGGGCCTGCCCATCGCGATGGTGACCGAACTGGTGATGCGCGAGACCGCCGCGGGTCGTATGGACCCGAACACGCTCACGCTCGACGACCTCGACAGCGCGTACCGGGCGGCGCAGCGCGAGTGCAAGGCCGACGCGCGCGGGCTTGCGGCCGTGAAGAAATACGGCCTGGGGCCCAAGGCGCTCGCGGAACTCGAAGAGCAGGTCGCCAGCGCCGAGGACGCCCTCGCCCGCGCGAAGCAGACGCTGATCAAACTCCAGTCGGGGGACGGCGCGACCGTCGCTGCGTGGGAGCGCATCGCCCAGATCACCATCGACGAGTGCGTGCGGATCTGCGCGCGCATGGGCGCGATCGTGCTGCCCGAGCACACCGCGGGCGAGTCGTCGTATCGCGAGGAACTCGCCGGGGTCGTGCGCGATCTCGAATCTCGCAAGGTCGCGACCGAGAGCCAGGGCGCGCTCGTCGTTGATGTCAGCGACGCGGGGATCAGCGAGCCGCTGCTTATCCGCAAGTCCGACGGCGGTTTCCTGTACGCGACGA
This sequence comes from Phycisphaeraceae bacterium, assembly GCA_019636675.1. Taxonomy (NCBI): domain Bacteria; kingdom Pseudomonadati; phylum Planctomycetota; class Phycisphaerae; order Phycisphaerales; family Phycisphaeraceae; species Phycisphaeraceae bacterium. Next base: position 12,809 of record JAHBXC010000006.1, on the reverse strand, counting down.
CCGACCTCGCGGCGATCAGGCGGCGCGTGCAGGAGTTCGGCGCCGACGAGGTCGTCTATTGCGTGGACGCGCGCCAGTCGCTGCACTTCAAGCAGGTCTTCGCCGGCGCGCACAAGGCGGGGTACACGAAGCGCCCCGACGGGAGCGCGGCGCGCCTCGAGCACGCCGCGTTCGGCACGATCCTGGGCGAGGACGGCAGGCCCTTCAAGACGCGCTCGGGCGAGAATGTGAAACTTGCGGCGCTGCTGGACGAGGCGGTCGAGCGCGCCGGTCGCGCCGTCGCGGAGCGCAACCCCGACCTTTCGAGCGAGGAGCGCGAGACGATCGCGCACGCCGTGGGCATCGGCGCGATCAAGTACGCCGACCTCAGCGGCGACCGGGTGAAGGACTATGTGTTCTCCTTCGATCGCATGCTCGCGTTCGAGGGCGACACGGGCCCCTACCTGCTCTACGCGCTGGTGCGCGTGAAGAGCATCCTGCGCAAGGCGCGCGAGCAGGGCGTCGCGACGGGCGGGAACAGCGCCTTCCGCGTCGACACCCCCGAAGAGAAGCGCCTCGCCCTCGCGATCCTGCGCTACCCGTCGGTGGTCGAAAGCGCCGCCGACGCGCTGGAGCCCCACCGTCTCTGCGGCTATCTCTCCGAACTCGCCGGCGCGTTCAGCACCTTCTTCACCGCGTGCCCGGTGCTGCAGGCGCCCGACGACGCGACGCGCGATTCACGCCTGCGCCTCTGCGCCCTCACCGGCAAGATCCTCGAAGACGGGCTCTCGCTGCTGGGCATCACGGCGCTGGAGAGAATGTAAGGGGAAGGCACGGGGCACGGGGCAAGAGGCACAAGTGGGATGGGAGCAGGGAATAGGGAGCGGTGAACAGCAAGAACGAGAAGGGTGGCGTGGTACGGCGCCGCCGTGCCACGGGCGCTGGCTGATGCGCGGTTGATGAGGCGCACGCAGCGCATCTCCCGGTTCCGAACCCCTCACTCCGGCGCTCTCCCCTCGGGGGAGAGTGGGGCGGAAAGGAATCGGTCGATCGCGTCGGCGCATCGCTGCGCGAGTGTCTCGTCTGTCCACAGATCGTTGTGATGGCCGCCGGCGATGATCGCGAGTGTGCCGCGCGGCGCCGCGTTCGCGATGGCCCTGCCGTCGTCGATGGGGCAGACCTCGTCCTGATCGCCGTGGAGGACGAGCAGCGGGCAGCGCAGTCGCGACGCGTGCTCGGCGCGATCGAAGGCGCGCCAGCGCGGGCCGACGCCGAGGCGTATGCCCATGAGCGCGAAGGCGACGGGGCCGTTGACACGCCAGGGCAGCTTCATCATGCGCAGCACGCGGAACGCGGGTGTCCACGCGAGCCGGTAGGGCGCTTCGGCGATGACGCCGGTGATCGACGGGTGATCCGCCGCGGCGACGATGCTGATCCCGCCGCCCGCGGACCAGCCGAACAGGACGACGGGTCGCTCGTCGCCGAGGCGTTCGAGCATCGCGTGGATCATCTCGTGTTCGCGCGTGCCCATGGGCCAGCCGCTAAGCGGGCCTCGCGGCCAGTTGGGGGCGTCACCGAGACCGGGCGGGTCCCACGCGATCACGCGTGACGCGTGGGGCAGGAGCGCCGGCAGTCGCGAGAGCGCGCCGAGTCGCGAATCGGCCCAGCCGGGCGTGCAGACGATGACGGGGCCGGAGGGCGCGTCGCCGGGGATATCCCACACCGGCAGGCGCACGCCGCGCCAGTCGAGGGACCACTCGGTGAATTCACGCGGCGAGAGGAGTTCGCTCGGATCGCCCGGCTTCCCTCGCGCCAGCGCGCTCGCGTAGGTGCGCCTGGGCGGCCTTCGTATGCGGCGCGCGACCCACCACACGCTCAGGGCGAACGCGATGACCAGTCCCTGCGCAAGGATCGTCGCGAGCCCGAGCCAGTTCATGCGTCACCCCTCCCGTGCCGGGGGCCGGGAGGGGGCGGGGGGAGGGTCTTCCTCGTCAAGCGATCAGCCCCCGCCGAAGAGGTTGGTGATGTCGTTGAAGGTCACCAGCAGGAACAGCGCGCCGATGAGGAGCAGGCCGATCATCGCTGTAGCGCCCTGCACGGTGGGCGAGACGGGCTTGCCCGTGATCCCCTCCCACAGCAGGAAGACGAAGAGCCCGCCGTCGACGATGGGCAGGGGCAGGAAATTCAGCACCGCGAGGTTCACGCTGATGATCGCCATGAAGAAGATGAGATCGATGATGCCGCGCTTCGCGACGACGGCGCCGATGTGCGCGATGCCGACCGGTCCCTTGAGGTGTTCGACCTTGACGCTGCCCTGGAAGAGTCGCGCGATGGTGAGGTAGGCGCTCATCATCACGCGATGGGTTTCCTGCACGCCCATCGCCATGGCGCTGATGGGGTTGCCCGCCTTGCGCGTGACCATCAGGGGCTCGAAGTGGAACTCGTTGATGGACGACGCCCACGACAGCGCGCCCGCCTGGGCCAGGTCGGCGCGCGACACGGTCCACTCGTGGGTTTCGGTCGGCCCCTCGCCGAAGGACGCGCCCAGCGGCAGGCGCACGACGAGCGAGAGCGTGATCGTCTCGCCCTCGCTGCGCTCGCGCGCGTCGGCGAGCGCCCGGTGGATATCAACGAAGGACGCGATGGGCCGGGCGTCGATCGACTCGAGGACCGCGCCGGGGGGGAGGTTCAGTGATCGTGCGGCGAAGACGGGCTGGGCGGGCTCGGGCTGGCCCTCGACGCGCTCGACCGGGGCCAGGCGCGTGCCGGGGCGCGCGCCGGGCGCTGTCGCGGCGAGGATCTTCGTCTCGGTGGCGGGCGCGATGCTGAAACCGATCGAGCCCTCGCGCGAGACGGGCGCGCGCAGGGTCACGAACGCGCCGTCGCGCAGGACGACCAGATCGATCGCGCTGCCGGACGCGGCGCGGATGGCGTTGACGCCCGAGGCGATGTCGGGCCAGTCGGTGGGGCCGATGCGCGCGAAGACATCGCCGGCGCGCAGGCCCGCGGCCCCGCCGCGCACGCCGGGGTCGAGCACGCGCATGGGGGGCGTGAAGCCCAGGACATGGGGCGTTGCCCGTGGCGGGCCGCCGTTGTCGGGCTGGACGCCGACCTCGGGGAACCGCGCCGAGGGGATGATGGTCGCGTCGCGCTCCGCGCCGCCCGGGAGGCGGAAGGTCGCGACGACGGGCGCGCCGCCGGTCTGTCTGGCGGCGCGGCTGATCGCGTCGGGCGAGGCGGCGTCGACGCCGTCGACGCGCAGGAGGACCGATCCCTCGGGGATGTCGCCCAGCCCGTTCGCGTCGCGCTCGTTGCGCACGAGCGAGCGGATGTCGGGGGCGTACTCGCTGACGCGCGCGAGCGTGGTGCTGAAGGCGGGCGCGAGCCCGACCTCGAGCAGGCGCGTCTGTGCGCCGACGCGTGGCGTGGCGGTGAAGACCATCGCCTCGTCGACGCCCTCGCGCTCGACGACCATGGTGAGGGGCTTGTGCGCGCGGGCCATCGCGACGTTCGTCGCGACATACTGGAAAGAAGGCGTTGCGCCGCCGTTGATCGACACGATCCGGTCGCCGGTTCTCAGGCCGGGCTCGACGCCCGGGGTGGCGGTCTGCGCGCTGGCGGCGGGCGATCCCGGCGCGATGTAGCCCACGACCGGCGCTTCCTGCTTCAGCCCCACCATGAAGACGATGACGAACAGGATCGCCGCGAGGATCACATTCATGATCACGCCGGCGCTGATGACGACCATGCGCTGGGGGACGGTCTTGGCCATGAACGAATCGGGCGCGGACTTCTTCGACGCTCCGCGCGGGTCCATGTCGTCCTGGCCCAGCATCTTCACATAGCCCCCGAAGGGCAACCAGTTCAGCCGGTACTCGGTGGGCGAGATGGTGTCGGGGACGCGCGGCTCGGTCTCGATGTCCTCGCCGATGACGGCGCCGGCGTCGTCGAGCGAGGTGACGCGTTTCTCGCCGTAGCGCCGCGCGAGCTCCTGCTCGCTCGAGCCCATGCGGAAGCCCAACCCCTTGCGGTAGGAGCAGATCGCCGGCCCGAAGCCGATCGCGAACGCGTGCACGCGGATGCCCGCCCAGCGCGCCGCCAGGAAGTGGCCCAGCTCGTGAATGAGGATCACGAACCCGAACCCGAGGATGACGAGCAACATATCGAAGGCGGACGAGAGGGTGGAGAGCATCGGGGGATTCTAGGGGAAGCGTGCGCTCGCTCGCCCCCGAGGCGGTCGGTCAGATCCCGTGGCACGGCTACGCCGTACCACGCCACCCCGGCTTTGTTCTTCGTGCTCCCGCTGCCTGCTCCCCACTCCCTTCTTCCCTCACCCCATCGCCTTGCGCACGAACATGCGCGCCGACGCGTCGGCGGCGAGCACATCGTCGAGGGTGCGCGCCGGGCGGGCGCCGACCGAGTCCATCGCCTGGCGCACCAGCCGGACGATCGCGCCAAAGGGGATCTTCCCGTCCATGAACGCCGCGACGGCCTCTTCGTTAGCGGCGTTCATGATCGCGCCCAGCGTGCCCTTGTCCTCGGGGGCGTCCATGACCTCGCGCGCGAGGGCGTAGGCCGGGTAGCGGCGCTCGTCGATGGGGCGGAACTCCAGCGTCGAGAGTTTCGCCAGGTCGAGGGGCGTGTGCGCGACGGGCGCGCGGTCGGGCCAGGTCAGCGCGATCTGGATGGGCGTGCGCATGTCGGGCGAGCCCATCTGCGCCAGCACCGAGCCGTCGGCGGTCTCCACCATCGCGTGCACGATCGACTGAGGGTGCAGGATCGCGCCCAGCCGGTCGGAGCGCAGCCCGAAGAGCCAGTGCGCCTCGATGAGTTCGAACGCCTTGTTCATGAGCGAGGCGCAGTCGATGGTGACCTTGGGCCCCATGGCCCAGGTGGGGTGCGCGAGCGCGTCCTTCGCCGTCGCGAGCTCGAGTTTCTCGAGGGGCCAGTCGCGCAGCGCGCCGCCCGACGCGGTGAGCGTGACGCGCGACACGGCCTCGGGCAGCGCGCAGGGTGGGACGAGGCCCTCCCCCTGCCCCCTCCCGCTCGCGGGAGGGGTGTCGAAAGGCACGCCCATCAGGCACTGCCACACGCCGGAGTGCTCGCTGTCGACCGGGAGCAGCCGCGCGCCCGAGCGTCGGGCCGCGTCGGTGACCACGCTGCCGGCGGCGACGAGCGTCTCTTTGTTGGCCAGCGCGACATGCGCGCCCTTCTCGACGGCGGCGAGCGTCGCGCGCAGCCCGGCGAAGCCGACGATCGCCGAGACGACGATGTCGCAGTCGACCTCGCGCACGAGGCGTTCGGCGGCGTCGGCGCCGTGGCGGGCGCGGAAGGGGTCGAGCCGGTCCTTCGCCTGATCGTCGTCGCGCGCGATGGCGACATCGCCCACCCCGTGGGCCGCGGCCTGCTCGGCGAGCAGGTTCAGGTCGTTGCCGGCGGCGAGGCCGACGATCTCGACGCGCCGGGGGAAGCGATCCTCGAAGGCGAGCCGGTTGAGCGACGACACCACTTCGAGCGTCTGACGCCCGATGGAGCCGGTCGAACCCAACACAATCACGCGTGTCGCACGGGCCATGGTGCAAAGCACTCTTTCGTCACGAAAGGGCGCGGGTCGTCAATCCTCGCGCTGCGGGACCTCGGAGGGCTTCACCTTGCGGTGGCTGGCGTAGAGGGTGCGAGGCGCCTTCTTCACGGGCGCTTTCGCGACCGGGGCCGGCGCTGGGGCCGGCGCGGGCTTGGCCGCCGGCGCCGGACGGGGCGTCGCGTTGATCTCGACGACGGCGCTGGGCGACGCGGCCTTCTTGCCGCGGCGACGGCGCTTCTTCTTCGGACCAACGCCGGCGCTCTCGCCCGGTTCGCGGGACTCGGGCTCGTCGTCGTCGCCGTCGTGATCGTCGCGCGAGCCGGGCTTGGGCTCGACGTGCGGCGTCTCGTCGCGCCGGGGCTCGTCGCCCTCGAACGGCGCGCCGTCGGGGCCGACGCCCGACTTGCCCTTGCGACGCCGGCGGCGTCGGCGCTTCTTCTTGCCGCCCTCGCCGGAGGGCGCGCCGCCTTCCTGGGCGCCCTGCTCGCGATCGGCGGGTTCGTCCGAGTCGTCGTCGTCCTCGTCCTCGTCGCGCTGCGAGCCGGGCTGCTGGCGCTGCTGGGGCGCGCCTTGCTCGGCGTCGGCGCCCTTGCCCTTGCGACGCCGGCGGCGTCGGCGCTTCTTCTTGCCGCCCTCGCCCTCTTCGGAGGGCATCTCGTCGATGCCGGCGATGGGGCCCTCGGCGGCGGTGAGCTCCATCTGGCGCATCTCGTCGAGCGCCTTGTGCTCGGCGTCCGCCTCGAGGCGGGCGAGCTCGGCGGCCTCTTCGAGCGGGTCGAGCATCCACTCGGCGCCGGCCTTGACCGTGTCGGTGTAGGGCTCGAGCGTCTCGGGGGGGCGCAGCGCCGGCAGGCGGTCGAGTTCGAGGTCGGCGCCCATGTGGTCGTAGACGAAGAACTGCAGCTCGTCGAGGCCGATGTTGTTGCTGACGCGCACCAGCACCTGCTTGCCCGAGATGCGCTCCATGCGCGAGAGGCGATGACGCCCGGCGCTGAGCAATTCGCCCGCGACGCGAGGGGACACGACCATCTCGACCTTGGCGATCTTCTCGCGCGCCAGGAGGGCGGCGACCTCGCGCAGGGCCTCGCCCGTGACCGAGCCGGGGCGCTGAACCAGCCCGCGCCCGCTGCAGGTGGGGCAGCCGGTGAAGTGCGTCTTGCGATGGCTCCCTCGCATGCGCTGGCGGGTCATCTCCATGATGCCGAACTCGGAGATGGTCAGCGTCTTGGTGTTGGCGCGGTCGCGCTTGAGGTTGTCGCGGACGCGCTGCTCCAGCTGCTTGCGGTGCTGGATCTTGCGCATATCGATGAAGTCGATGATGACCACGCCGCCCAGCTCACGGAGTTTGAGCTGGCGACAGATCTCGTCGGCGGCCTCGATGTTGGTCTTGAGCGCCGTTGTCTCGGCGTCCTTGTTGTCGCGCATCTTGCCGGAGTTGACATCGATCGCGACGAGGGCTTCGGCCTCGTCGATGACGATGGACCCGCCGGACTTCATGGGCACCTCGCGCAAGTGCATCTGCTTGATCTGGTCCTCGACGCCGTAGGCGTGGAAGATCGGCGCCGGGTCCTTGTAGTTGAAGAGTTTGGTGGCGCTGCGCGGGGCGATGATCTTGAGGAAGCGTGCGGCGCGCCGGAGGGCGGCCTCGTCGTCGATGACGATCTCGTCGACCTCGGTGGTGGGCACGTCGCGCAGACAGCGCAGGAGGAGGTCGGACTCGGCGTAGAGCAGGCGCGGCTTGCCCCCCTTCTTGAGCCGGGTCTCCATGTCCTTCCAGAGTCGCTGCAGATACGCGAGGTCGCGCTTCAGTTCGATCTTGGTGCGCTCGAAGCCGGCGGTGCGCAGGATGAAGCCGAACCCCTCGGGCAGGTCGAGCTGGTCGAGGGTGGCGCGCATCGTGCGCCGGGTCTCCTCGTCGTCGATGCGTCGCGAGACGCCGACGTTGTCCATGTGGGGCATCATCACGAGGTACTTGCCCGGGATGGACAGGTAGCTGGTGAGCGTGGGGCCCTTGGTGCCGATGCCCTCCTTGAGGACCTGCACGATGACTTCCTGGCCTCGCTTCAGGCAGGCCTGGATCGGGGGCCTCTCGCGCCGGGGCGTCTTCTTGCCCACGCGCTCGGCCTCGTCGTCGTCAGCGCCCGGGAAGTAGCGAGGGTGCAGGTCGGAGACATGGAGGAACCCGTTCTCGCCCAGGCCGAAGTCGACGAACGCGGCCTGGATGCCGGCCTCGACGTTCTGGACGCGCCCGAGATAGATGTTTCCGACATGACTGGCGCTGTCGGAGCGCTCGGCGTGGAGCTCTTCGAGCGCCCCGTCCTGAAGAACCGCGACCCGGCACTCCTCGCCGGGCACATAGTTCACGATCATCTTGGCTTTGGCGGACACACAAGCCCCTTCCATGGGCTGATCGCCCGGGGGCGCTCCGGAGCGCCCTCGAGGCGGGTCGCGCGCGTCGTGGGGTCGCACCCGCGGCTGGTCGGAGGGTCCGTCGTCCGCGCGTCCGGCGCCGCCCCGGGGGGAAGCTCTCTCGACACGCAGGAGAGGGACGCTCTCCGAGCGGCGCGCTGCCGTGCGACCGGCGAGCGGCGATCCCCCGGGTCCGGTCGCGGCGGCCCGTGAGGGGCGCGCACCGAGGCGTCCGGGGGGTGATTTCTTTCCGAAGTGTCTGTTCAGACAGGGTTTGCGCCGCTGTCCGTTCAGTCTTCGACGGACCGACCGTCGAACGCTTCGGGGATGACTTTCCTCGCCGCATCGCGGAGTTGTGCCGCGACGAGGCGTTCGGAATCGAGCGAGCCGACCTTTCGGGCGAGCCGTTCGCAGGTCTCAATATCGACGCTGCGGATCACCCTCTTGAGCTGGGGGATCGCGCCGGGCGACGCTGAGAGGGTACGCAATCCCATCCCGAGCAGCAACATGGTGTATTCGACATCGCCGGCGATCTCGCCGCAGATCGACACCTCGACCCCCTGGCGACGCGCCGCCCGGATCACGTCCTTGACCAGGCGCAGCACCGCCGGGTGGCTGGGGGTATAGAGCGACGCGACGTGCTCGTTGGTGCGATCGACCGCCAGGACATACTGCACCAGGTCGTTGGTGCCGATCGAGAAGAAATCGACCTCGCGCGCGAAGGCCGACGCCATCACCGCCGCCGCCGGGGACTCGACCATCATCCCGACCTTCAGCCCCCGGTCGAAGGGCACGCCCTCGTCCTCGAGGTCCTCCATGACATCGCGCAGCACCATGCGCGCCTGGCGGAGCTCGGTGAGGGTCGTGATGAGGGGGAACATGATCCGCGCCGGCCCCAGCGCGCTGGCGCGAAGGATGGCTCGCAGCTGCGTGCGGAACATCGGGAGGTTCTGCATGCAGTAGCGGATGCTGCGCAGCCCCAGGAACGGGTTGCGCTCGGGGTCCTTCGCCTGCTTGCTCGTGTACTTGTCGGCACCCAGGTCGAAGGTGCGGAAGGTGATGGGCCGGCCCCCCAGCGATCGCACCGCCTCGGCGTAGGTCTCGAACTGTTCTTCCTCGGTGGGCTCGTCGTCTTTGGTGAGGAACAGGAACTCGGTCCGGTACAACCCCACGCCCTCGCCGCCCATCTCGATGACCGCCGCCGCCTCGCGCGGGAACTCGATGTTCCCCATCAGCGTGATGTGCTCGCCGCAGGTCGTCGTGGCCTCTTCGCTGGCCAGATCGGCCAGCGAGGTGCGGAACAGGCGCTGGCGCTCGATGTACGCGCGATGCTCCTGGACCGTCTCCTCGTCGGGGTTCAGGACGATCACGCCCCGGTCGCCGTCGACGATGATCAGGTCCCCGTCCTGGGCGGCGGCGGTGAGCCGGCCCGCGCCGACGACCGCCGGGATGCCCATCGCGTGCGCCATGATCGCGGTGTGGCTGGTGCGCCCGCCCACATCGGTCACGAACGCCATCACCGTCTCGGGCGTGAACGACGCCGCCTCGCTGGGGGTCAGCTCGTGGCTCACGACGACGGCCGGCTCGGTGAGTCGCGCGAGGCGTGTCTTCTGCTCGCCGATGAGGTGGCGCAGCACGCGGCGCTCCAGGTCCCACACGTCGTCGACCTTGGCGCTGAAACTCGGGTCGTCGAGAGAGCGGAACCACTCGGCCAGGTCGCCGAAGGCCTGCACGACGGAGAACTCCGCCGTCACGCGCTCGCGCTCGATGCGCTCGCGGATCGGGCCGGTGAGCGAGGGGTCGCCCAGCATGCCCCGGTGGAACGCGAAGATCTGGGCCGCGTCGTCGCCCAGGCGCTGGTGGGCGCGGCTCTCAAGGTCGAGCAGCTCGGCGCGGGACATCTCGAGAGCGCTCTCGAGCTTGGTCAGCTCGCCCTTCACCTCGTTGGAATCGACGGTGCGTCGGGGGATGCGCACGCGCGCGTCGTCGAGCACGAGCACGCGACCGATCGCCACGCCCGCCGACACCGGGATGCCTTTGAAGATCTCCATCCGAACCCTTCTCGTGACAGCCGCGGCGAGCCCGGAACCAGAGCCGCGGGGCAGGAGGTCTCGTTCACGCCCGTCGGAGGGGATCGCCGACGCGTCCGAGAACGAGGGCCGGATACTAGCCGAACACGCGCCGACCCGTCTGGCCTGCATATGCGACCGACGCGGCATGCAAGGGATGTGCGCAGGGGCGCTTGACCGCCCGGGCCCGGCATGCTCCAATCGTGCGGATGTCCCCTCCGGCCTGTGCAAGGCGTACGAGGGGGCGTCGGCCACAGCCGCGTGAGACGCGGCCAGCAACGAGCGGCCTTGGCATCGCCCGATCCTTAACGGTTCCTCGCGCCTTTCGCATGCGCGGGCCGTGCACCACCGTGAACGCATGACAACCCAGATTGGCATCCTCGATCTGCCCGATCGCGCCGAAGGCGGCTTCCGCGGGCGCGTCCGCATCGTCCCCGAGACCGCGGACGGCGCGCCGCCCTCCTTCAACCCCTTCCCCACACCGGGCGCCGTCTCCACCGGCAAGATCGACTCGCCCCTCATCCCCGAAGAACTCTCCGACAAGTACCGCCTGCGCAACGGGCTCGAGGTCATCGTCGAGATCGGCGAGAAGAAGTCGCGCAAACGCAAGGGCGGGCGCGGCGGCAAGCCCATGCCCGTCGTCTCCAGCTTCCTCTCCATCGAGGGCCTCCCCCCCGACGACTTCGCCAAGACCAAGGCCTTCCACGAGCTCACCAGTCTCGACCCCCAGCCCCGGCTCACTCTCGAGCACCGGGGCTGCTCGCCCTCATGCCGCCTCATCGACCTGTTCTGCCCCATCGGTCGCGGCACGCGCGGCCTCATCGTCTCGCCCCCCAAGGCCGGCAAGACCACGCTCCTCAAGGACATCGCCTCGGGCCTCAAGCACAACCACCCCGAGCTCGAGGTCTTCGCGATCCTCATCGACGAGCGCCCCGAAGAGGTCACCGACTTCAAGCGCAATGTCCCGGCGCGCGTCCTCGCGAGTTCCAACGACAACGACAACGAGCGCCACATCGAACTGGCGCTCTACGCCCTCGAGCGCGCCAAGCGCATGGTCGAGACGGGCAAGCATGTCGTGTACCTGCTCGACTCGCTGACGCGCCTCGGTCGCGCCTTCAACGCGTCGCGCCGCTTCGCCGGGTCGGGGCGCACCATGTCGGGCGGGCTCGACTCGCGCGCTCTCGAGATGCCGCGACAGATCTTCGGCGCCGCCCGCAACACCGAAGAGGCCGGCTCGCTGACGATTCTCGCGACCTGCCTGGTCGACACGGGCTCGGCGGCCGATCAGGTGATCTTCGAAGAGTTCAAGGGCTCGGGCAACATGGAACTGATCCTGGATCGCAAGATCTCGGAGCGGCGCGTGTTCCCGGCGATCAACCTCGCGTCGTCGGGCACGCGCAAGGAGCACCTGCTGCTGGACGACCCCACGCTCAAGACGGTGACCGCCCTGCGCCGGCGCCTGATGAGCATGCAGCCCCACATGCAGGTCGAGCAGCTGCTCAAAGCCCTCGAACGCTTCCCGACCAACGCCGACCTGGTCGGCGCGTCGTCGGGGGCGCCCGCGTCGGCGTGATTCAGCGCTGAACGGCGACTTCTCCGAACGACCGTTCATTTGCACGCAACATCTCTCGGGTGGCGCCGGCAAGCAACGCTTGCCGGTGCGCTGCGTTCACCTTCCTCAGCGGGTGGCATGGTCAAACGAGGTCTGACCGTGCGAGGCGATCACGCGTGCACACGCGGGCATAACGCCCCCAGTGTCTTTCGCATCATCGTCTCCTTCGCAAACAGGTGAACGCCGCGACGCCAAGCAACGCCGGAACACCCGGCGCGGGGATCGCCGCGGCGAAACGGACCGTGATCGGCTGTGCAAATCCCCCGTAGCCGCTGGTGAAGGGCCGGTGCATCCTGTCATCCAGCACCGAGTCGCCGTAGCCGAGAATCGGTGTCCCCGAATAATCCGTTTCCCCCCGCCCCGTCGATTCCACGAAATAGGTGTTGAGGCTGCGCTTCGTGTCCGTCCATTCCCGCCCGCCCCCCGACGCGTCCAGGAGCCCCCACGGCGTCTGCACATCCGGGTAACTGCCCACATCCCACGGCATGCGGTCGTGGCCCGCGGGCCACTGCTGCTGCGTCCCCGCGTTGGTCTCGCCCCCCAGCGCCGGATCGCCGGGGTTCAGGGGCTCGTTGCTCGCGTTCGGATACAGCCAGTACCCGCCCTGACCCGGGCCGTCGCGGTTGGGGTCCCAGTACACCGCCTTGTTCCACTCGTCGCGCGAGGGGATCCAGACCTGCGCCCCCTCGCTGCGCACGGGGTTGCGCCAGTCGGCGTACGCCCCGCTCTGAAAGTCGGCCATCGTCGCCTCGTTCACGCCGGGCGAGCCGTTGTGCATCCAGTTGGCCATCAGCGCGAAGTACTCGATGGTGTTGCGGGCCGGGATGTTCGCCGAGCCGGCGAGCATCTGGTAGCGAGGGATGCCGCCCGACATGCCCAGGTACAACAGCGTGTTGCTGCCGGCGAGCCGACCGGGGGTCCCTCCCAGCGCCTGGATGTGGGGCGCGACGGCCTCGACGAACCGGAAGTACTGGCTCACCGTGAGTTCGGTGGTCGAGATGCGGTAGTCGTACGCCACGCTGCGGATGACGCTGTTGCCGATAAACGGCACATTCGGCTCCAGACTGATCGGGTTCACCGGCCCGCGGATCGTGCTGAAGGTCATGCCGTGGGCCTGCGTGAACTGCAGGTACTGGTTGTTGTGCACGCCCTGCGC